>JANQRV010000516.1 GCA_028284395.1 Saprospiraceae bacterium | reverse complement strand
CTTGGAGGGCATCCGGCGGTAATTGCTGGATCGGCACATTGCGTTCCTTGACCCTCGGCATTTCTGCGATCAGACGCCCTTCTTCCCGGATGATGGCTTTTTCGGCCAACCCGTCTTCTCCGGGTATGAATTTCATGGTGGAGTTGAGGGGTGGGACAAAGAAAGTGTTGTTGCCACGTGCTTCCAGTTCAATGTCTCGCCCGTCAGCTGATGCGACGAGCAGTCCGTTCCTACGGGTTATCGTAATGATTCTTTCGTCTTTGAAATTGTATTTGCCCACGTAGCGTTCCAAGATGTTCGTAGGGATAGCATTAATGTCGTTGTCAGGTGCAGAAGAAGCGATTTCTTGCCCGCTGGCGGGGTGGTGGTAATACTCGGAGAGGTAAAAATCGCTGACTTGTTTGCAGATCATTTGAACGGGGGCGACTGCACCCCAGTTGCTCAGCACGATAACGCCAAATTGCTGTTCGGGGAAATAGCTGACCGCAGTACGAAATCCAGCAGGGGTACTGCCAGTATGTTCGATCATTTTTAGTCCTTGGTAGGTACTCCCGCCAACTCGTTGCATTAGTTCGATGATGCTTCTCTTGCCCATTTTGGTATCGTTCATTTGCAGCATCCATTTCACTAAATCATTGGTCGTACTGTACAGCCCGCTGGAGCCCACCAGGCTCATGCCGTTGTTTTGCTGAAACGTAAGGTTGTCCGGATAGCCATTGTAAGCACAGACCCGATCGGCGATGATGGTGGTGGGTTGGTCATTGAAAAAGGTTTGGTTCATGCCCAATGGAGTAAAGATGTTCTGCCGGGTCCACTCCCGGAAAGACACGCCGGTGACTTTTTCTACAATTGCAGCCAGCAGGACGAAACCGGTATTGGAATAACTGACCTGTGACCCGGGTTTAAAGTTGAGTTCGCGTTGATGCTTAACCAGGTCGAGTACGTCTTTCATGGTGATCCCCGGTCGGTAGGTAGACAGGTCGAGAAGGGGGGCAATATCTCGTAACCCGCTACTGTGGTTCAGTAGATGCTGGATTAAAATGGGTTGGCCAAAATCGGGGACTTCGGGTAAATATGAACGGACCTCATCTTGAAGGGACAACTGACCTTTGTCGACGAGCATTTCGATCGCCATCCCCGTAAATAATTTGGAAACCGAAGCCAGATCGAATACGGCATCGGCCGACAAGGGAATGCCGTATTCCAGATTAGCCAGACCGTATTCTGACTGAAAAATACATTGGTCGTTTTTAATGATGGCCACGGCAATTCCGGGGACTGTCACCTGATCCCAAAAGTTTAGAAATTGTTTCAGTTGGCCTTCTTTGCTTTCCGCAAGAGCTTCGAGTTTACGCACTTCAAGATCATAGCCTTGGTTTGCGGCATCGGATCGAAAAGGTTTGACCATGATCCCGTAGGCGCCTTCCATTTCGCTGAAGATGTGGATGAATTCTCCGGCAATGCCATTGTCGTCCAGTTCTTGCAAAAGATTTCCTTCCGGATCCATTACCCGGACGACAAAGTCGGACTCCGGATCGGTTATCGTCATGAAGAAATACTGATCCTTTTGAAGGTTAACTTGATATTGGTGGATGTCTTTTCCGGAAATTTCTTTTCGGAATTTTGAACCCAATTTTAGTGTTTCAGGAATGGATTGGGCGTGGGTTTGGGCAACGAGCAACCAGGCTGTTGCCAGCAACAGGGTGATTCTTTTCATTGAGAATTGGTTTAAAATAGATTGTTTAAATCAGTGGTAAATCTCTGCGATATTGACGAAGATTTATTGTTGGGAGCGTTCCGCTTTGGCTCCGGTCAGGGCTTTGATGAGTTTCCATTCCGGACTGTTTTCGGAGCCATTTAAGATCAGCGTTTGAAGTTCGTCACTGGATAATGCGGCCAGGTGCCCAGCATTGAGATCTTGCGTGATGATTTCATCCAACACCTCCGCTTTGCCCTCTATGACAATGGCAAAAACCTGATCTCCCCGAAAGTCCCTCCTGCCGGATGTTTCAAGAGCTCTGAGAACCATGGCCAAACCGTTTTCTTTGCCTTCCAGGACAATTCCAAGAAGATGGTCCGCACTCAATAGATTGCGGTCATAATCGTTTAAAGCTTCCAAGGCAAGTTCGAGGCCGGCAGCCTTCCCTTCGAGTATGATGCTGAATAGGTGATCCCCGTTAAGCGGATTGCTTCCAAATTGTTGTAAGGCACTTAATGCCCTGGTCAATCCTTCCGTCTTTCCCTCCATCGCGATGGTGTACAAGTGGTTGGCATTGAGATCTTTTCCACCAAAATCGCGGGCAGCTATGAGGGCCTGCTCAAACTTCTTTTGTTTACCATCCATGGTGATGGCGGTGAGTTGATGGCCATTGAAATGGAATGCATCGTAGGTTTGAGCAGCGGCAACTACCTGGGCGAAGCCGTCCTGTTTGCCATCCTGCGCGATCCGAAAAAGTTGGTCGCCAAGAAAATCCTTTCGACCGGACTCTTTGGCAACGGTTAATACTTTGACAATGTTTTTTTCCTTCCCTTCTTTTAGCAGTTTTTCAATTTGGCGATCGGTCAATCGATAACCATCCGAAAGATGCTTTGCCGCCATTGCTTCTTCATAACCAGCATATTTGGAAAGGTTGGCTTTGCGGTAGATCGACATGCCGTAAACGCTGAATGCAAACACCAGAAACACCGTTACATACTTCCAGGTTGCATCGGGCGCAGACCCTTCTCGATTCATCACAGATATA
>JANQRV010000502.1 GCA_028284395.1 Saprospiraceae bacterium | reverse complement strand
CGTAGCGATCGGGTTGCTACTCTCCGCATTCGAAGTTAAATTTCCGGAAGCGATAGGAATACCGTCGATGACGTAGAGCGGCTCGCTCGATGCAGAAATAGATCCTTGTCCACGAATGCGGATCGAGGCATTGGCCCCCGGTTGGCCGTTTGCCATCACTGCTTGTAGACCAGCTACGTTTCCTTGCAGCGTCTGCTCAACGGACGAAAGCGGCACCTGCTCCAGTTTGTCGCTACGCAGGGAGGTTACCGCCCCGGTCAATGCTTCCTTTCTAGTGGAACCATAACCCGTGACAATGACTTCGGAAAGTTCGGCAGAGCCGGATTCCAAGGCGATGTCCAGTACCGTCGTTGCCGAGGTCACATCTATTTCCTGGGTCTGAAAGCCCGTGTAGGAAAAGATCAGCTTTGCAGCATTGCTCGGAATGCTAATCGAATACTTCCCCTCGAAATCCGAAACCGATCCCGTTGCGGTGCCATTTACCAGCACAGTCGCCCCAATGAGGGGTTCTCCGCTTTTGGCATCGGTGATCGATCCGGTCAGAGTGAACTGCGCCAATAGGTCGTTTGTACCTAAAAGCAACAGCGACAAGATCATAATTTTAGTGAACGTAATTTTCATAATTCCCAAGTTTTAAATGATTTAGGTGATGAGAATTTCTTTCTAGTCCATGCGCTGGCACAGGCTGTTACCTTCATTAATTGTCGGGAATAAAGTCGTTTTTTACTTGCAGGAGCTGAGCTGGCTAATCTTTGTTAGAAAAGATTTTGTCGCAATTAAGCATTTGGAAAGTAGTTAAATGTGTAGATTGAGTTTCGATAAATATAGTAAAATATGGCAACTTCGGCTATTGTTGCTTTGGTTTCTTTTAAACCAGGAGCTTGGGGGCTCAGTGATGTAACGGTAATCATAGCATGAAGGTGGCCGTCAAGACGGCCCTCGCAGCAAAGTATCAAGTATCAATTCAAATTCTTTATCTTCATGCCGATTTAAAAAAGCTAAATGCCCACCCGATGAAGAACAAGTCGCCATTTTTCACCATCATCCTAGCCATCTCTACCATTCAATCAGCATTTGCTCAAGGGTTTGAAGGTTATTATCGTTTCCCCGCAATTCACAAAGAAACGATCATTTTTACGGCTGAAGGCGACTTGTGGTCGGTGCCGATTGCCGGAGGGTTGGCGCAGCGCCTGACTACACATCCCGCCGAAGAAACCCACCCCAACATTTCGCCCGATGGCCAAACCATTGCCTTTACCGGCAATTATGAAGGTTCGGCGGAAGTTTATACCATACCATTGAAGGGGGGATTGCCCGTCAGGCGAACTTTTCAGGCGGAAACCTCCAGAGCAGCAGCTTGGACGCCGGCGGGCGAATTGGTCTACAGCACCAGTCACTTTTCGACACTACCGGATCTGCAACTCGTAAAATACAACCTGGGACAGCAAAAGCATCAGCGATTGCCACTTAGTCAAGCCAGTGAAGCTTCTTTTAATGCCAGTGGCAAGACGGTCTATTTCGTGCGGCCTGGCTATCATCGAAATGTAACCAAGAGATACCAGGGAGGAACGGCGCGCCAAATTTGGAGTTTTACCGAAGGCGATGCCGAAGCCCGGAAACTAACCACCGACCATCCGGGTGAAAGTCATCACCCGCAATGGTGGAACAACCGAATTTACTTCATTACGGATCGCGACGGGACCATGAATATCTGGTCGATGGATGAAACCGGAAAGGATCTCCGCCAACATACGCGGCATGAGGGTTTCGACGTGCGCTATATGAAAGCAAACGAAGGGAAAATCGTTTACCAGATTGGCGCTGACATCCGCTTATATGACATTGTAGCGGAAAATGACCGGAAGGTGGAAATCCGGCTGCAATCAGACCTGGATCAACTTCGAGAAAAATGGGTCAAGGATCCGGCCAAATACATCACTTCCGTCCATATCCATCCCAATGGAAAACAGGTAGTCATCACCAGCCGCGGTCGGGTTTTTGTCGCTCCGGTGAAAAGTGGCCGAATGGTGCAGATTTCCCAAAAAGAGGGAGTACGTTACCGCGACGCCACTTTTTCTGCAGATGGGGAAAACATCCTGGTGCTTTCGGACGAATCTGGAGAGTTCGAACTGGTAAAGATACCGGCTAACGGTATCGGAGCACATCAGGACATGACCAACAACGGTAAAATATTGCGGTTTGGCGCCGTCCCGTCGCCGGATGGTAAATGGGTAGCTTTTTCTGATTTGAATGAAGATCTTTGGTTATTGAACCTGGAAACCGGCCAACAAAAAAAACTATCTACCAATGATAATGGAATTGGGGACGTGACTTGGTCGGGCGATAGTCGATGGTTGAGCTTTGTTCAATGGGCCGACAACAGCTTTGCCCAGATTTTTCTCTATCAAATGGAAGGCGGCACCCTGACCGCCCTGACGACCGATCGTGCCAATAGTCAAGCCCCTTCCTGGAGTCCCGATGGAAAATGGCTTTACTTTCTGTCGGATCGCAACTTTCAATCCCTCGTCGGAGCACCCTGGGGTAGTCGACAACCGGAGCCCTACTTCGACAAAAAATACAAACTGTACCATGTTTCTTTAAAAAAGGGCCTCCGATCTCCCTTTCGCCCAATGGATGAACTTTCGGTAGCCGACCAAAAAGAAGAAAAATCTAAAGACGAAGCTGTCGTGGTATCCATTGACCTCGACAACATCCAGCGACGGATTCAGGAGGTACCAGTACCCCCCGGTAATTATGCGAACCTTCACGTCAATGATCAAACCTTGTTTTGGCAGGATCGAACGACCGGTCTGAACCGCAAATCAAGTCTTATGGCTTTAAAGATCTCTTCTGATGCTCCAAAACCAAAGCGGGTTGTGGAAGACATCCGCGCCTTTGACCTTTCCGCAGACGGAAAAAAAGTGTTGCTCAGGAAAGGATCGAATATCCTGGTAATGGATGCCGGAACCAGTGCCCCCAATAACCTTCGGGATGCTCAGATCGATCTAAGCAAATGGAGGTTTTCCATGGATGTCCAGGAAGATTGGCGCCAAATCTTTACGGATGCCTGGCGGATGGAACGCGATTACTTTTACGATCCCAATATGCATGGGGTCGATTGGAAGGGAATGTACAACAAATATTTACCATTGGTCGATCGCGTTACGACCAGGGTAGAATTATCCGATTTGATCGGTCGGTTTGTGGGCGAATTATCTGCGCTTCATACCAGTGTGCGCGGTGGTGATGTACGGACCGGCGATGACCAGGTAAGAGTGGCCAGTCTCGGAGCGCGATTGTCCCGAGACGAAGCCGCCGGTGGCTATCGGATCGACCACATTTACGAATCCGATCCGGATTATCCCGACCAAAGAAGCCCCTTGGACCATCCGGAGTTAGTCGTCTCCAATGGAGACGTCATCGTCCACATCAACGGTGCCCAAACCTTGTCCGTTTCCGACGTCGGCGAATTGTTAAGAAACCAGGCTGGTCAGCAGACTCGAATTGGCATAAAATACCAGGATTCCGGCAGACAAGCTGATCTAATGGTCGTGCCGATCAATAGTGCTTATAATTTGCGGTACAATGACTGGGAATTTAGTCGCCGGCAGGAGGTGGAAGCCAAAGGAGCCGGCAAAATCGGATATGTCCATCTGCGCGCGATGGGTAGCAGGGATCTGTCGCAATGGTACCGCGACTTTTATCCGGTGTTCGACCGTCAGGGGTTGATCGTCGACGTACGGCACAATCGCGGGGGAAACATAGAAAGCTTTATTCTGGAAAAACTAATGCGCAAAGCATGGATGTACTGGAAGAGCAGAAACCAAAAGCCATACTGGAATATGCAATACGCATTCCGGGGTCATATTGTCGTACTTTGCGATGAGAACACTGCTTCTGATGGCGAAGCCTTCGCCGACGGCTTTCGTCGACTCGGATTGGGCAAAGTGATCGGCACGCGCACCTGGGGTGGGGAAATCTGGTTGAGCTCCTCCAACCGGCTGACCGATGGCGGATTGGCACGCGCTCCCATGAATGGCGTCTACGGACCGGAAGGAAAATGGCTGATCGAAGGCCACGGTTTTGTGCCGGATGTGGAAGTGGTCAATCTACCGCACGCCACTTTTAATGGACAAGACGCACAACTGGAAGCGGCAATCGACTACTTACTTGAGGAGATCGAAAAAGATCCCAGAGAAGTACCTGCACCACCACCCTTTCCCAATAAATCTTGGAAGCCATGAGGATTGCTATTTTGATGATTGCACTGTTGTATTTTGTGCGACTGGCCGGGCAACAACCTTCTGGCGAAGGAGTTTGCGGTACGGAAGACATACCCGACCCAGATTTCCAACCCCACGTCTTTGAGGAGTTCCATGCACAATACCAACGGGCCATCGGATTGAGAAGTGTAGTTAAATTGCCCATTTTACCCCGAATTGTTCGTCATTCCGAGGGTACCGGCGGTTTCGATCCTGCTTTACTGGAAAAAGTACTCGAAGACCTCAACCAACGATTTGCACCCGGCAATATTGAATTCTTTTACTGTGGCGAACCTGCTTTTGTCGATGTCAGCGTTTTCTACGACTTCGACCGGAGTCTCTATGCCGATAGTCTGGCAACTTACAACGTACCCGGCGCCATCAACATATACTTCATCAATAAGATATTGAACGACGACACTTTCATTTGTGGTTACGCCAGTTTTCCTTGGCTGGACCAGGAATACGTCGTCGTTAAAAACTCTTGTGCCCTGAATACGAGTACCGTTGCTCACGAAATTGGCCATTATCTAGGTCTATATCATACGCATTCGACCGTCAACGGATTTGAGCTTGCCGATGGCTCCAATTGCCGCTTTTCCGGTGATGAGGTATGCGATACGCCCGCTGACCCAAGGCTCGGAAGTCACAATGTTTCGACAGACTGCGATTACACGGGCCGGGAAAGAGATCTCAACAACGATCGGTATGACCCCGACCCGAGTAACGTCATGTCTTATTCACGCAAAGCTTGTCGGGATTTCTTTTCTGAGGGTCAGTTTACAAGAATGGCCTTTTATCTCGAAAAGGATCGTACTGGTCTCAATTGCCTCGACCTCGTCAGCTCCAACCAGGTCGTAACTCTACCTTCTGTCAAGTTATTTCCGACACCGGCCCGCGACTGGCTCTTCATGGAAAGTGAAGACCTTGATCTGACGGACCGACAACTGTCTGTGGACATCTATAACGGGCTCGGGCAGCTCGTCCGATCCGGCAATGCAGAATCTTACTTAAACAGCGGGACATTGGCCATTCCCTTAAGAGGACTTTCTTGCGGCATGTACGTCCTGAGATGGTCGAACGAAAAAGCGAGAGGCATGCAACAATTTGTGAAGTTGTAGACACCTGATTGCACGGCCGTTACATATTGTCTAGTTCGACCTGATAATCGTACTGCAAATCTTCGTGTAGTTTGGAAAGCAACTTTTGGATGCTGTCGATCTGTCGGCGGTAAAGATTTTGCAAGACCGTACTCCGCTTAATGGACGGCTGAAAGTGTTTGAGCTTCCTACAAAAATAGAGCAGGAGTTCTACTTCCGTTTCTTTATTTTGAGAGTAGCGAATACGCTGTTTGACCAAACGTAAGATTTTACGGATGCTTTTTTTGATGAAGTAATAACTCTTGCGGTTGATTTGTTCAAATTGATCGTCGATTTCTCGTTTAACCCCGGCAATGTAACCGGATTCATCGTCGGCCTCAAACAATAAATAGGTGAGCAGTTCTTTGTTTTCCTTTTTGAATTTGGCCAAACGTAGGCAAATGGCCAACAGTTCTTGGGGCGATCGATCGGTCAATGCCCCTTTTAATTCTTTAACACTTGCAGTTTTCATGTTGAAATATCCAAAAAATCAACCAATAATTTCTCATTTATTGTCCGTCCAAAGTTAAGCAGGTGATCATACATATTCGGTGGGGCTCAGTTAAGAAACTATTTCTATCTTGGGCGTCCAAGAAGCAACCAATGATGAACCACTTCACGACAAAAACAGTCCCCATTCTTTTCTTACTGATCTTCAATTTTGCGTTGAGTCAACATTCAATCGAATCCAAAACGGAAGAGATTGAACTAAGTCGATTGAGTGTTCGCGGCAACTCCTTTGTGAATGAGATCGGAGATACGCTTGTTTTTCAAGGACTGAATACCAGCGATCCGGACAACTTGGCTGACCAGCAGCATTGGAATAAAGCCTATTTTGAAGAAATGAAGCGTTGGGGCGCCAATATCGTCCGCTTTCCAGTGCATCCAAGAGCTTGGCGAAAAAGGGGGCCGGAGGCATATTTGAAATTGCTTGACCAAGGCGTCCAATGGGCCGGAGAATTGGGTATGTACGTCATCATTGATTGGCACAGTATTGGTAATCTAAGATCGGAGTTGTATCAGTCACCGGGTTATGAGACCACCAAAAAGGAAACCTTTGAATTCTGGCGTAGCATTGCCCAACACTATCAGGACAATACGACGGTAGCTTTTTACGAATTGTACAACGAACCTACGACCCATGGAGGCAAGCACGGAATCTGTACCTGGGAACAGTGGAAGGAGATTGTTGAAGAGATCATCGTCATCATTCGCGGAAACGGTGGCCAGGGCATCCCTTTGGTTGCAGGCTTCAACTGGGCGTACGACCTTACGCCGGTTCGGGACAATCCCATTGACGCAGAGGGGATCGCTTATGTCAGTCATCCCTATCCTCAAAAGAGAGCCAAACCCTGGTCGGAAAAGTGGACGGCCGATTGGGGCTTCATCAAAGACAAGTACCCCCTGATCCTAACGGAAATTGGTTTTGCGGGTAAAGAAGAAAAAGGGGCCCACATTCCGGTAATCAGCGATGAATCGTACGGTGAGGCAATTACTGAATACTGCGCCGAAAGGGGCATTTCTTATGTCGTTTGGGTATTCGATCCCAAGTGGGCACCGAGTCTGTTTTCCGATTGGGAATATACACCCACGCGACAAGGGACTTATTTTAAGACTATCATGAGTAAGGAATGATTGGCAGAAATTGAAGGCTAGGGTTTGAAGGCCTTTTCAAAATCTTCGACAATCATTTTTTTCATCGTCATCATCACTTCCACCACCTTTTGAACTTGTTGAGGAGTGCCAACTTTCATCATCTCCATGAAGCGTTCGGGTACGATTTGCCAGGACAAACCGAATTTATCCTTACACCAGCCACACCTGCTCTCCTCACCCCCATCCGTCGTGAGGGAAGACCAGAGTTCATCCACTTCTTTTTGATCTTCACATAGTACGAAGAGGGAAAATGCTTCCGTCAATTGGTACTTTGGCCCGCCGTTTAAAGCGATCAACGGTAGACCTGCCAATTTGAATTCGACGATCATGTCTGATTGGGAGGTAATTTCGGAGTCCTGGAACAAGGAACAATAAAATTGTGCTGCGGACAGGGCTTGATCATCATACCACAGATAAGGGACGATCTTCTGAGTAGATACTTTAAGCATAGGCAAATGTTTTGCACAAAGTTGTACTAAAATGACTTGATTCGCAAAGTATAAATGCGACGATCTTCCGGGTTGATTGCGACAAGTTGATTTACTACTTTTGAACGACATCTTTAAGCAAAAAACCGGGCATGAAGCACATCTCTATTTTGATTCCCAAGGGACAATACAGCATCGTCAATATTGCCGGTGCATTTCAAATATTAAATTGGGCGAACGATCTCTTTTTCCAGCAAACCAGGAAACGATTGTATCGGGTAGAATTTGTGGGTTACGCCAAGCCGGCAAAGGATCAGCAGGGTTTATATACCGTCAGTCCTTCGAAAAGCATCGATGAGATCCGGCAAACGGATCTAATTATTTTACCGGCCATCCACGGAGATTTGTCCCAAGCCATCGCGGAAAACCAAAAGGTCATTCAATGGATCATTGAGCATTATCGAAAAGGAAGCGAATTGGCCGCCTTTTGTATTGGGGCTTTTCTGTTGGCCGAAACCGGACTCTTGAACGGGAAATCTTGCTCCACGCATTGGGGAGAGGCGGCAGCATTACAAAAGATGTACCCCGAAGTTGATGTCAAACCCGAAAACATTGTCACCGATAGTCATGGTATTTACACGAGTGGAGGCGCCTATGCGTTTACCAACCTTATCATCTATATCATCGAAAAATACGGCGGGCGGGAATTGGCCATTCTAACTGCCAAAGCATTTATGATTGATATAGAAAAGGGAAGTCAATCGCCCTTCATGATTTTCAGCGGTCAAAAAGATCACAATGATGAGTTGATCATCAAGATCCAAGAATTCATCGAAAAGCACTACGATCGTAAATTTACGGTGGAGGAGCTCGCTACCCGATATTTGACCAACCGTCGCACCCTGGAACGGCGTTTTAAAGTAGCGACCGGTAATTCGGTCATCGAATACACCCAACGTGTCCGGACCGAAGCTGCCAAAAAACTCCTGGAAACCGGTAAAAGATCGGTGAGCGAAGTCATGTACAAAGCCGGTTACAATGATGCGAAAGCGTTCAGAACCGTTTTTAGGAAATACGTTGGTATGAGTCCGGTCGACTACCGCAAAAAGTACAAGGCAGCGCTATAAAAACATATCAGAACAAGGTATTTTTAAGGGAAGTCCTTAAGATGTCGATCATCATAACAATTTCCTATGATTCGCAAATACATGGCAACCATCCTCTGCTGGATGGTCATATCCAATACTTTTTTCGCTCAGAAACCCAATGTAGTGCTCATCCTCGTCGATGACTTAAAGCCGGCCCTGGGCACCTACGGCGATACGGTGGCCGTCAGTCCGAACATCGACCGCCTTGCCGACCGGGGCACCCGTTTTGACCTGGCCTATTGCAATCAGGCCGTCTGCCTGCCATCCCGCTACAACTTGCTACTGGGTTCACGCTCCACCAGTACGGGGTTCTACAATTTTGGCACTCAATTTCGAGAAGTCTACCCGGACGCCGTCACCATGCCTCAGCATTTTATGCAAGCTGGCTACCACACCGAATCCATGGGAAAGGTATTTCACATCGGCCATGGGAATGACAACGACGAGGCTTCTTGGTCGATTCCCCACCACAAAGACAAGGTAATCGAATATTTGGATCCCAACAGCACCAATCGCCAATTGACGAGGGAAGAAGCCTTTTTCACCAATGCTCGTCAACATCTTCCAAATCTTCCTCCCAATAAACAATTGCCAAGAGGAGCAGCCTGGGAAAACCTGGATGTTTTGGACGATGCTTACGCGGATGGACGCACAGCCACTCACGCCATCGACCGTCTCCGGCATCTGTCGCAAAACAAAACACAACCTTTTTTCATGGCCATTGGATTTGTCCGGCCTCACCTACCGTTTTGTGCACCTAAAAAGTATTGGGATCTTTACGATCCGGATGAATTACCGATGCCCACCTACGAAAGACCGCCTAAGGGCACCCCAGCCTGGATGGTCAAGAAAAGAGGAGAAATGGATCAATTTAAGCCGGTACCCACCAACGGAGAGCCCTTAAGTGACTCCTTGAAACAAAATCTCATTCACGGTTATTACGCCAGCGTGAGCTACACCGACGCCCAGATTGGCCGGGTCATCGACGAGATGGAACGCCTGAGATTACTGGAAAATACCATTATTGTGCTTTGGGGAGATCATGGGTGGCACCTGGGAGATCACGGCTCCTGGACAAAGCATTCCAATTTCGAGCAGGCCAATCGTATTCCATTGATCATGTTAGCTCCCGGTGTCAGTCAATCGGGTACTTCAACCAGACAATTAGCAGAAACCGTCGACATTTATCCCACGGTAGCCGAACTAGCGGGCCTGCCCAAACCCACCGGACCTCAGCCGATCGATGGACTAAGCCTGGTTCCTGTCTTGCGGAGCCCCGACCAACACATCCGCGATCATGCTTATCACTGCTATCCGCGCTGGCGGAATAAGAGATTGGGCGCAGCCATTCGCACCAATCGCTACCGACTCGTGGCATGGTCACTCTTAGACGGCCCACCGGATGATGTGATCTATGAATTATATGACTACCTCGAAGACCCCCTGGAAACCCAAAATTTTGCCCAGTCGAAGCCAGCGGTGGTAGCTGAGCTTAACCGCATTCTTGCCCGGCACCCCAAAGCCAAACTTCAGGTTAAAAGACAATGAAAAAGACCACTTTCAAAACTTATCCAAAAAGTTTTTGTTCTGTTTTCGGAACGAGCATTCCAGAATTAATTTTAGTACATCCTAAAATCAATTTATTTCATGAAGAACTTGTTAAGTCCGCTAACAGAAAAATTACCGTTAAAGAACCGGGTCGTCATGGCTCCGATGACTCGAAGTAGAGCTACCGCCGATCACGTTCCGACTTCCGAATTGATGGCGACCTATTACCGCCAAAGAGCAGGAGTGGGATTGTTAATTACGGAAGGGACCGCTCCGTCCGCCAATGGTGTAGGTTACGCACGTATTCCCGGCATCTACAGTGATGCACAGGTAGAAGCGTGGAAAGCCGTCACCACTGCTGTACACGAGGAGGGAAGTCGAATCTTTATCCAGCTCATGCATACCGGGCGCGTTTCCCATCCGGGGAATATGCCGGAAGGCGCCACCATCATGTCGGCCTCCGCTATTGCTCCCTCCAATACCCAAATGTACGTGGACGGCAGTGGCATGGAAACCATCCCTACTCCAAAGGAAATGACCATCGAAGACATCCGGTCAACGATTCAAGAATTTGTGACTGCCGCCAAAAATGCCATCAAAGCTGGTTTTGACGGCGTAGAACTCCACGGTGCCAATGGCTATCTGTTGGAGCAATTCATCAATCCTGCCGCCAATCAGAGAACGGACGACTACGGCGGTAGTGCCGCCAATAGAAGTCGGTTCGTCTTGGAGGTAGCACAAAAGGTTGCGGACGCCATCGGAAAGGACAAGGTCGGAATTCGACTCTCCCCTAACGGAGCTTTCAATGATGTTGCTCCTTTCGAAAATCAAAAGGAAACCTTTGACTACCTGGCTGAAAAACTCGATGATTTGGGTCTCGTATACATTCATCTGGTCAACCACGGAGCCATGGGTGCACCTGCTCTACCGGACGATATCCGGGATAGTATTCGCAAAAAATTCAGTGGCTTGCTCATCCTCTCCGGAGGATACAACCAGGAGCGGGCAGAGCAAGACCTGACCGACAAAAAAGGAGACTTGGTTGCTTTCGGCCGCCCATTGTTGGCCAATCCAGATCTGATTGAGCGTTGGCGGCATGGAGCGGAGTTAAATCCCCCCAAAATGGATCTTTTCTATACACCTGGACCAGAGGGATATACGGATTATCCTGCATTAACCGAAACGGTCCGTCAATAACGAAAATACAGTAGGCGTTATCCGTTGCTTTAAAACAACGGATAACTGCCTTCCTTAAAATTTGTAATTCTTAGAAAATTGTTTGAATTTACAGGTCCATCAATCCAGTCCATCTGCCCTTAGAGGCTGCTTAACTTCGGTCTTCAGAATTTAAACAGCCTCCAAGAAGTTTCCGAACGAAGTAAGACTCATTGTCCACGATACCCTAAAAGTACTAACATGAAGAAACACCTGGACCTGTACACCCTTTGCTTGCTCCTAAGTGCTACACTATCAAGTTTATTCAGTCAGAATGTAGCCATTAATGAAGATGGCGCAGCCGCCCATTCGAGTGCCTTACTTGACATCCAATCCTCCACCAAAGGGCTCTTGGCTCCCAGAATGACAACCCTGGAAAAAGAGGCAATTGATCCGGCGGCCATTGGCTTAATCGTCTATGACATCAATGAAAATGACTATTACTTTTACAATGGAGTCGGATGGAGCGTCTTTGGCCAAAGCAATCAATGGTGGAAAATAATGGGGACCGATCTCGCCAATTTAAATACCGGCAATGTGACCATCGGCAATGGAGCGGGCGAACAAAAACTGCATATCTTTGGCAACGCGAAAATCACGGACTCCGGAAATAGCGACGGGAAGCTATTCATAGGAACAACAACTACCGAAGAAATCAATGCCGCCAATTACAGTTTGTTGGTAGGTGGAAGTGGCATTATGACCGAGCTGAAGATCAATCTCACTGCCAATTGGCCCGATTATGTCTTCTCCGATCAATACCGTCTGATGCCCATTCATGAGTTGGAACGACACATCGATGAACACGGTCATTTGCCGGGTATACCGAGTGCTGAACAGATCAGTAAAGAAGAGGGATTCTTCGTGGGGGAACTGCAGCGTGCAATGCTGGAAAAACTGGAGGAGTTAACGCTCTATGTCATCGAATTAAAGAAAGAAAATGAGCAACTTCAAGAGGAAATTGCAGCGTTAAAGGCAAAAATCCATGCAGATGAACAAGAGTGAAAAATTGCTGAGCTGGATTGCATTCATTTCCCTGAGTTGCCAGGTCTACTCCTACGCCCAAAGTACATGGTCCGTAGGATCCAATGTGCAGATCAATATAACCGGGTCACCTCATTTGGTTTTAGATCAATTCAACCTGGAAAATGACGGCAACTTGTTCGCTGGTACTTCGACCATCCATTTCACGGGCACCGGGGACAATCATTTGCGTACCGGGAACGCTAATTTCTACAAAGTCGTGCTGGGCAAGTCCGGTGGAGGCACGATCCAATTGCTAGATGATTTGTCGGTTCAAAAAGAGTTGGCATTTACTGCCAATAACAACTACCTTCAATTGAACGAGTTCGACCTGATAGTGACCGGAAATGCTTCTCTTTCCGGTTTTGATTCTGATCAATATGTTGTAACAAACGGTGTCGGAAAGTTAGTGAAGCAGGCGATGACTGCTTTCACTTATCCGGTCGGATTTGATCAACTGACATACAATCCCCTGGAATTAGAGGAGCGGCTGACGCCGGACGACATTGGGGTCCGCTGTCTGAGAGATGCGCTCGACAACGGAACAACCGGCACCCCGATCACATCGGATGTGGTCAACGTAAGTTGGGAAGTAAGTGAAAAAACCGCGGGTGGATGTCGACTCAAAATGACTGCGACTTGGTTTGAAAGTGATGAAAACAGTCCGTCTTTTGATGCCAACAATTGTGGAATCGGTTACTGGTCCGATATTTTCCAACAATGGTTTGTGGCACACGACAGCATTGGCAATAAAGAAGGAAATGGCCATTTCTCCCGGACGCAATACAATATCAATAAACTCGGATTATTTTCCATTATGGATCGTCAATACGAACTGGAAGGCCTGGCAGCGGTTCGGCCAAAAGTCATACTTCAAGGCCCCTACAATCCGGTCGACCGATTGATGAATGACGATTTAAGGTCCCACCTACCCGTTCCTCTCATCCCCCTTATTCAGCCGCAAAAAGAAAATATTGCCATTGAAAGTCCCTCCAATATATTTGCAGATTACGGCCCCGATTCCATTGTCGATTGGGTAGAAGTTGAACTCAAAAGAGAAGATTACAGTTTTGCAGACTTACAAGCTGCATTATTGCAGCGAGATGGCGATGTAGTTGGCATTGACGGAAGTACACCGGTTCAATTCATATATGTAGACCCCGACGAATCTTACCACGTCATTATCAGACACCGGAACCACCTTTCTATAATGACCGCCGGCACTTTTGATCTTTTCAGCAATTGAGTACCCAGAAAATGAAAACTATCGCTATACCATTTGCCTGTGTGGCTTTTATTCTGCTGATTTTCCTGAACGGAAGGATCGTGACCGAAAACCAGTCAGAAACAGTTTTGAATGCTTTTACATTGAATTGTCCTTCGACATTCAGCAGCTACGCCACAGACCCCGACCAATGCCATTATACCGCCACTTTTGTTGCCAGTACAACGGGAAGCGGGACGCCCCCACCAGTTATTACCTATAAAGTTTCCGGACTACCCATTACCTTCCCCTATGACTTCCCGGTTGGCACCACCACTGTTGAGGTTGAAGCC
>JANQRV010000494.1 GCA_028284395.1 Saprospiraceae bacterium | reverse complement strand
CAAACACTTCTCAGCAAGTGTGGAATCTGATCCAAAAGCGCCATGAACAAAGAGCTGCTGACTTGCAGCGATATGATAATTTAAAGTGACAAAGTAGTACTAAGTCGGCCCATGCTTGCCCAGACCCCAGTGCCTCAAAGGGAATACATTGTCGATAGAATCGAAGAAATTCGCAAAATACACACCCCAAACGGCATCGAAGAACTGAAGAAGGTCCAAGCCGGCGGGATCGACCACTGGGTCTCGATCCGGGGGATCGACAAAGACAATCCGGTTATGCTGTTCATTCATGGAGGGCCAGGAAGTCCGATGATGCCCTTGGCTTGGGCCTATCAGCGACCTTGGGAAGATTACTACACGGTTGTACAGTATGACCAGCGTGGAGCCGGCAAGAACTATCTTAATGAAGATGGCAAAAAGGCGATGGAGAACCTAAATTTCGAACAGTTGGTAACGGATGCCAGCGAAATTGTCGACTACTTGCGCTCTTATTTGAAGAAAGACAAAATGAAGAAGCCATCCGTGACCTGGAACGCCTCGAAAAGTTAAAGGGAATCCCGGATAAGACGAAAGAATATGCCCTGGGACTGAGGAAATGGGTCAGACAATTCGATGGCGGTTGGTACGGCAAACCGGATTTAGATCTATTTTTCAGTCTTCCCGATTGGGCTCCAGAGTACACCCAGGAAGATGTCGATGCCCTCATTCCAGCTACCAGAAACTCTACGAGACGGCAAAAAAATTTATGGAGAGCATCGAGGCTCCCTCAAAGCATTTTGTCACTTTTAAGAATAGCAGCCATTTCATTATGTTCGAAGAGCCCGGTAGACTCCTGGAAGCCATCAATGACCATTTTTTGTCAGTACTTGAACACTAGTTCTTTGAGACTAAAGCGCCGTAATCGTTCCTTGACCGCCATAAGTGATGAGCATGATTGCCATAGTTCTCACACTCAATCATCGCATGTTCACTCTTATTCGGTAGTAGTGTCAGCCATTGAAAGCCGTATTGCCCATAAAGAAAAACTTGGCTTGCTTGTCCTGGGATCGTCAAACGGTCGGTAGCATTGCTCTTTTTCGCTATCGTCCAGTGAATTCAATAAGTTATTGGCGACCTGTGTGGTTGAATCCATTGAATGGGATAATGGACTCGAATCTAAGTTGGTAAAGACGAGAAAAATGACCGTAGAGAGGTAGATTTTCATATTTCATTCGTTTGGTGACTGTTGCGAAAGCATCCGAAAAAGTCATCCCAGTTTTACGAGAAGATCCTCGGTTTCGAAGTCTACGAAATTGGCGATCCCGGCTGGCGATTTGCCCGCCGAGACGACTGATCACCCTCCGGCGGACAGCACCTCTCCACTTAATGCTCTCATTAGGGTATTGTCCGGCAATTGCCCCAATTGCTCAAAAAAGCTAATGAAATCCCAAAAATTTTCTGCGTGAACGATGACACCGTCGCCCATTTTGGCAAAACAGGTGCCTTTCATTTTTACCGTTACCTCCGGGTCCGTTCTTTTCCTGGCAGTAAGGGTACAAACTGCCGAAATCACATCTCCGGATTCGATGTGTTGATCAAAAGTGATTTTAACATCGCAAATCAATTTTAAGAGCGCTTCATGAAAAGCTGCAAATTGTTCCGGCCCCGTGATCATATCTCCCAGTCCATCCGCGATGCCTTCTGGCTTGAACATTTCAAAAATGGCATCGCGGTTTTCATTAGTCCACACTTCGTAAAACCATCGGTTAAAAGTCTCTAAATGCGGGCTCATTATCTATGTTTTTAGGATTTAATTAATAACAGCAAGTTAACTAATTTTTTTTACGAAGTAAGCACCGACATGTCTATCTATTGCGAAATCTTGCTTTTAACCAGTCAACTGCTTTCAGTTGGCATGATCGCGTAAAAGATGTTGTTGATAAGTCTTACCCGAAACGTTGCCCTCATTGAGACACCGTTCAATGCCACTGGTAGCCGACCGACAAGACTAATTTGGTAGGATTGTGCGTATCAAATGTCTTATTGAGATAACCGGGATTGCTGCGCAAAAAGTTGTTGCCGTAAGAATATACTTGATCAATGACCTTCCATTGATGCATTCTAAAACCCAGCCCCAAGCTAAACCGTCGAATGTTATAGGCTAATGCGGGAATTAACTCCAGGGAATAAAGATCGAAGGTAAATCCGGCAGTTTCTCCGTGGCCCGTCACCTTTTTATAGATGTCGAAATGAGGAACGAAGGCTAGTTCAAGTCTTAGCTTCGATAATAGCCTAGCCTCAACAATTAATGGGGTTTGGACCATATCGATTCGGTAATTTTTAATCCGAGCCAATACGTAAGGGCAGGGTTGGCCAGGTCGGTCAAAACAAAGATCGTAGGGGTTACTGTAGGTGTTGATCTCTCTTGCGTACCCGACCCCACTTTTGATGGCGAATGCTCCCCTTTTAAATATTTTCTTCGCGGCTCTCAAACCGAAATAGCTGGTTCCCCAAAGCCCTTGTCTATTTTCAAGCGGATTACCAAAAAATCGCTTATCGTGCTTTTGGTATCCATAGATAACTTCGAGAGTTATGTCATGGGAGGTTTGTGCATTCAAGTTATGCAGGAGTCCATTTAAGGCTACGATCACCAAAAATTTTGCAGGAAGGCCAATCCATGACAGGCTCGGCCATACTTTATATGCAACGGATAGTCGCAGCCACCGCTTTGGGCATTTTTTTGACATAAAGGGAAATTATGTGGGTATTAACGCTCCATTAAAATACGATTTCTGGAGATAACTTAGGCGTCAAATTCCGAGTTCTATTTCCGATATTTGGCTACGCCAACAGAAATTCAATCGAACCAGATGCAAATCTCTTTTTCCGATCAGTCCAAACGAGAAGTCAAACAAGTTCTCTTGATCACCTTAGCCTGGCTGATCATCGGCATTATCGCCATTCTATACGACTATTCCCTTTCATTTACTCCGTACGTAACCTTTCACGACATTACCCTCCGGCAAATGCTCGTTGCGCAAGTCCTCACCTCCATTGTATCCAGTATGGTTACGGGCCTGCTCATCGTCAAATATTTTCTCAAGTGGATTCGCACCAGGCCATACGGACAGGCCCTGTTGATGATCTGGTTGACCTATACTTTGCTGAGCTTCCTGACAGCACTCATTAGTTTGAATTTCTTCTATCCGGATCAATTAAACCTTCCTTTTCTTTCGTTTGCCGTGCAAGTCGAGGCATTCCGTTTTATTTTTGGGCCGGAATTCCTCCGGTACTACTTCCTGTGGCTGGTGGTATTGCTAGCTACCATGATCACTTTCCTGGTCAATGACAAATACGGTCCGGGAGTATTCAAAGATTTTCTACTGGGCCGGTATTTCAAACCCCAACATACGGAACGCATTTTTATGTTTCTCGATTTACGGGGATCAACCAGCATCGCCGAAAAACTGGGAGATGTTCAATA
Source organism: Saprospiraceae bacterium (assembly GCA_028284395.1). GTDB lineage: Bacteria > Bacteroidota > Bacteroidia > Chitinophagales > Saprospiraceae > JANQRV01. Next base: position 4,751 of record JANQRV010000494.1, on the reverse strand, counting down.
CTTCACCTTCCTCAAGGAAGTTTTTACGGACGTCACCCCAGCCATCATAGACGCCAGAGGAGAGATCTACCAATACGTCGGAGATGAGATCATCGTGAGCTGGAAAATGGACAGCGGACTGAAAAATGCCCGTTGTGTAAAGTGTTTTCTGGAGGTACAGGAAATTTTAGCCGGGAAATCGAATCACTACCAACAACACTTCGGTGTTGTTCCCGTGTTCAAAGCCGGTTTGCACCACGGATCCGTCATTGCTGGAGAAATTGGTGTTGTCAAAAGAGAGATCACCTTCTCCGGAGACGTCCTGAATACTACCGCCAGAATCCAAGGCAAATGCAATGAAATGGGTGTTGACCTTCTGCTGTCCAATGATCTCTTTGGAAAACTGACTTCGACCGGAGCCGGACTTGCTTTCCGGAAAATCGGGGAAGTGACTTTGGCTGGCAAGCAGGAAAAGATGCTGCTTTTTACGGTTTGAGATTTTCCATTTTATCTTTGGTTAATTCCAGGCGTCTGGTCATGCATTCTCTTTCAGACGGTGGATCTTCCTGTCCCCGGGATGATCGTGGTTCCACAGAATATTTGCCACCCATCAAATACAAACGCTCCTTGAAACATGGGCATTTCAAGGAGCGCATCATGATGGATATGGAACTTAAGTTAACGTTGTCTGGAAGAGGTGTTTTCACTCCCATTTATGGTCGTTTTGTCCTTCACATACACAGCATTGGACGAACTGTTTTGGGCCAGCCATCTTTTCTGATTCTTAGCCTTTGCTCCCGTCATTTTGTTAGTCCCCGGAAATGCGACTGCAGTATAAGTTTTGGCATTCGACTTTTTCTGCCATGGCCGTTGATTTTTGGCCGTTGGTCCGGTGATTCTTTCCCCGGTCGGGTTGGCCACAATAATGTCGGCTGTTTGTTGAGTGTCGTCTTCCCACAGTTTGTAATTCTTGGCTTTCGGGCCTTGAAGATCAGCATTAATTTGACAAAAAGCAGCAGTAGTGAAAATGGTCATGGCGAAAACGAAGAAAATTGATTTTTTCATGGTCGATGTTTTAAGTGTTTGATTATTTACAGTGCAAAGATGCACGGGTATTGGAAGGCAAATCACGACTATTGTTGCAAAGAGGAGGATTATTGTTGCTTTCTTTTTTCCTTGTGGCAAAATAGCAGCAAAAAACAAAGGAGAAGTAGAGAGGTACTATGTGGATTTGGTTTAGATTTACCGAACAAAATAACCAAAGCATCATCCATGATCCTACAGGGAAACATCGTAGACCTCCATCAGCGGTCCATCTACTTCGGTGAAATCCGAGTCGAGGCTGGCCGACTGACTGCCGTCACCCCCTTAGAAGGAAGCGGCGAACATTTCATCCTTCCCGGCTTTATCGACGCCCATATACACATTGAAAGCTCGATGCTGATCCCTTCGGAGTTTGCCCGACTGGCAACCGTGCACGGGACCGTTGCCACGGTCTCCGACCCGCATGAGATTGGTAATGTATTGGGGGTCAAAGGAGTTGAATACATGATTGCAAATGGAGGGGAAGTACCTTTTAAGTTTTTCTTCGGTGCACCATCGTGCGTTCCCGCAACTGATTTTGAGACGGCTGGCGCCGTTATTGACGCGGCCGACCTCGACCGATTGCTATCACGGCCAGAGATCAAATACCTGTCGGAAATGATGAACTATCCGGGCGTGATCCACCGGGATGCCAAGGTGTTGGAAAAAATTGCCATTGCCAACGAACATGGGAAACCGATCGACGGCCATGCCCCCGGAGTAACCGGTGCGGACCTGGACGCATATATTCGGCACGGGAACATCCGGACGGACCACGAAAGTTTTCGATTGGAGGAAGGTCGGGAAAAGCTTCAGAAAGGAATGAAACTGATCATCAGAGAAGGCAGTGCCGCCAAAAACTACGAGGCTTTGATTCCGCTCATCGCGGAATATCCGGACCAAATCCTTTTCTGTTCGGACGATAAGCATCCGGATGATCTGATCCAGGGGCACATCGACCAACTCGTTCGACGTGCAGTGGCAGATGGCTATGATCTTTTCGACGTACTCCGAGCGGCTTGTCTCCACCCGATCGAACACTACCAACTCGAGGTCGGGTGTCTGCGACCCGGAGATCCGGCTGACTTCATTATTGCAAAAGACCTGGAATCATTTCAAGTCCTTCAAACTTACATCGACGGGCAGTTGGTTGCTGACCAAGGAAGGAGCCTGATCCCCAAGGTCAGTACTTCGGTCATCAATAATTTTGCGGTGGGTCCAGTCCAAAAGGAGGATTTACGGGTACTGGCCGCTTCATCCAGGCTACAGGTCATTAAAGCACTGGATGGGGAAATCATAACGGATAGCTACGTCACAGAAACGGTAGTTTCGAACGGAGTAGCCATCACTGATCCCAGTCAGGATTTACTAAAGATGGTCGTCGTGAATCGCTATCAGAATGCTCTGCCGGCCGCGGCCTTTATCAATGGTTTTGGATTGCGAATAGGAGCCTTGGCATCTTCAGTGGGGCATGACTCCCACAACATCATCGCCGTTGGGGTCGATGACCATTCCATCTGCCGGGCGATCAATCTACTTGTGGAAGCCAGAGGAGGTATCGCCGCGGTCGGAGATGGAGCAGAGCATCTTCTTCCACTACCAATTGCGGGGATCATGACGCATGCGGATGGCCATGAGACGGCACAATCCTACGCTCATATCGACCGATTTGTACGACTGAATTTGGGCAGTTCATTGGGGGCTCCTTATATGACCTTGTCCTTTATGGCATTGTTGGTAATTCCCCAACTCAAACTGAGTGATAAAGGGTTGTTCGATGGCAGTCGTTTTGCCTTTACCAATCTTTTTGTTTAATGGTAGCGGTCACTATTCGTTGGCTCCGAGCTTTTGGCGAAATTGCAGTTTATTAACGATGAAACGGCCTACTTTCTCTCCTTGCTCTACTCCAAAATCAATCGCAGGCCGATAGTGAATGCCACCGTATAAACGACTAACCGCCGCTTCATCCGAAGCGTGGTAAAAAGAATTGAACGACCGGGGCGGCAAACCATACTCTTCTTCGGTGGTATCTAGGAACCCAAAATTGTCGCCAAAAATGGAAGTAAGGGCAGTCGCAGCCGCACGAGAAATCACACTGTGTCCACTGGTATACTCCGGAAAAGGAGGTGTTTGCAACGCGGGCAGCCAGTCTTCGTCCAGGTAGCGGTTGATCACTGTTTCGGGACGGATGAGGTTGGAACGATACTTCTCATCCCAACAACTGATAAAGCCGTCCGCCAGGGCAATGGAGGTCAGGGTATAGGCTTCCAGCGTTTTGAGAAAACCTGCTTCGGCCTTTTTACAAACAATATTAGTAATCCCAATCCAATGACCGCCGGGCGTGATCTTTTTAGTTGCAAACATAACGTGACCCCGGTGGTGCGATACGTAGGGATTACAGTCCCAAAATTCGGCAATCGCAATTCGGTCGTCCTTGTCATCTGCTTTCAAAGCGTTGTACACCTCCATCAGTTCCTCGTAAAACTGACTTTTTTTGTCCATGTCGAATGGAGTTGGCGGAGGAGGGACAAACTGTTGTGCAGAATCCAATACAAATGGTCTGATTTCCCGCCAGTGCGGCTCGATGCCATCCATGTAGTCCGGCGGCGTAGGTTGCCAGCGTGCAGGGTCATCGGTAATTGTAAATTTTGGGAAAGTCCGCGTTTGTTTGTAATTGTCCTTATCGGCCCACGCTAAGACGTGTTGGGCGACTTCCTGTCCATAGGCCATCGATCGCTTCACCACACTGTTTGGGATGCCGGTTGCTTTAAATTCCTGATAGATGATCTCCTCAAATTCTTCGATCTGGGGTTCTGAAAATATCAAGGCTTTCCCTACGGTCAGAAAGGCATGAATACTGGCCAGTGGATAACAATAGATCTTATCTGCTTCCGGTTTGGGCAGGGATCCCAATTCCCTGAGTTGACCGCCCAGACTGCGATAATTTGAATTGTCATGAATGGCACACTCATAGGCGGCAATGCTCGGATATACATAGATCCTACTGGCTTGCGGGGGCGAGAAGATGTCGTGTACAATGACGTCCGTCAGTTTTTTCATAGAACGATGAAAAAATTCCGGGTTGGCGGCCTCTTCTTTAAATTCTGCATTTTCCGATTCACAGGAACTGAATAGCAATACGCCTATCAACAAGGTTTTCAATATCCACTTCATAATTAACGCTTTTTTTTCTGGCCGCAAAATTACAACAATAAATTAGAAATGTGATACTATCTCAAGGCCGCCAAGGCCCATATTGCATCAGTGTCGCCCATTAGGCGATGGTGGTATCACAGCTCCCGAACCCAAATATTCCGAAAACGCACTTTATCACTATGATCCTGCAAAAGCAGCGGCATCTTAGCGGGATGAGGAGTGTAAAAAGGCTTGCCAATGTAAATGGCCGGGCCTTTCAATTCAACGTGATTCTGGATCAAGACTCCATTGTGAAAAACGGTGAGAAAAGCGGGACTTTTCAGGGATCCGTCAGCTTCAAACTGCGGAGCCTTAAATACGATGTCGTAGGCCTGCCATTCTCCGGGCGGGCGTGAAGCATTGACCAAAGGAATGTGTTGTTTGTATACGGCACCTGCCTGACCATTGGGGTAAGTGGTATTCTCATAGGAATTGAGGACTTGGATTTCGTACAACCCCATCAGGAAAACGCCACTGTTGCTATAGCCCTGGTC
>JANQRV010000461.1 GCA_028284395.1 Saprospiraceae bacterium | reverse complement strand
CTGCTTTTTCTACTTTTTCCACTGATCGGCCAGTGATGATAACAGTCGCGCCATTTGCTTTTAGTTTTTGCGCGGTGGAATATCCAATTCCACTATTCCCACCAGTTACTACTGCTACTTTTCCATTTAGATTACTCATGATAAAATTTTTGGTTAATTAATTTGGAATGATCGTTCTAGAAAGCGATACAGATATTGGAACAATCGTTCTAAATAAAAGTTTTGTAGTGCTTGAAAAAATTGAAAAAAGGGTCTCTTCATGTAGATTCTATTTGGGGCGATTTGACTCTGAGTAAAGAGCCTGAGGTATATTCACATGCCCGAGAATACTGGTGCGAAAGTAAATAATAGAATATCTGCAGTTTCGTGTCAGCCAAATCAATAGGGGCAAGTGACAAACAAAAAAGAAAGAGGGATTCTAGCGATTTCTTGAAATAAAGAAGATCTTTACTGGAAATCTCAATCCAAATGGCGAAATCAAAAGCGTTGGAACTAGCACGTGCTGCTTATCGGGGATTTGCAGAAGGTGATATGAGACCATTGTTTTCCATCCTTGATGAAAACATCGTCTGGACTAACCATAGTACAAGTAGCTATTCACCATTTGCTGGTATTCATGTTGGGGTATCCGGTGTCAAGGCTTACTTTAGCAATATGCCGGAGATTAACCAGGAGCGATTCGACATCAAAGCAATGGCGGAGGCAAATGGTTACGTGATGGCTACGATTGATCGGAAGGCCTATTACAAGGCAGCGGGCAAATTACACGAAGGGCAAATTGTGCATGTGCTCCAATTCCAAGGTGAGAAACTAGTACGGATGGATATCTATGAACACGGTCATTTCTAACCAAACCGATCGATCTATTGGAGCGATTATGACTCTTCTGATAATTGGTTCCTGTGAAAATCTTGATTATGGACTTTGGCTTCTCTCGAGTGAAAAGGCCAACAAATTGAATTGTTAGTCCGAGACATACTTCCGGGGAATTCACAATGAAGTTGGGACTCCAAATAAGTCGTTAATGGAGTGGTACCAAGGAATTACCATTGCGGAACTAATTGGGACGGTTGAGGTGGCGAGAGAACGTTAGTTAAGAATTCAAACTATATGAGTAAATATCAATTAGCAGAAATCAACGTAGCCAAAATGATTGGTGTTGACATTGAAGATCCAATCATGAAGGAATTTGTTGACAACCTTGATCGCGTTAATGAATTGGCAGAAAGTAGTCCGGGTTTTGTATGGCGACTAAAGGGAGATGGAAACAATGCCACCGACCTGAACCCTTACCATGACGTTCAGATCATTGTCAATATCTCCGTCTGGAATAGTATTGAAAACTTAGAAAACTATGTTTTTCGGACTTTCCATAGTGATTTCTTGAAGCGCCGTAAGGAATGGTTCAAGTCTTTTGGAAAAGCTTATACTGCCATGTGGTGGATTCCTGAAGGGGCCTATCCTTCGGTACAAGAAGCAGTCGACCGGCTAGATTATTTACAAAAGCACGGACCTACGGAACGAGCTTTTAGCTTTCGTAAAAAGTTCCCGCCTCCGGGGCCATTACTTTGATTTTTCTTCCTTTTGAAGGAGTCCCCCACGTTGAAATTTTGTAGGAAGAACTACCGAAGAGTGCAACGGGCAAGATCCTTAAGCGCTTCCTCAAATAAGGAATAATTCCATGGCTATCTGGTCGGCAAAGAGCTTACCCTTTTGAGTTAGTCCATAGGCTGCCTTTCTATTGTAGACTAGATCATCAGCAATCAATGGTGTGATTGAATCCAGAAAATGATCGTGAAACTCGGGTCGGATTTCGTCGAGGGTGCACCCCCAATGAGTTCTGAGTCGCGTCATCACATATTCGTTATAGCGATCTTTTTCTGTCAATATTTCTTTTTCGAACCACTTTTCTTTTCCCGTTTGGATCAATTGGATGTACCTGGGATTGTTGGCTATGTTCCACTGGCGGTTTTTGCCATCAAATGAGTGTGCAGCCGGACCGAGTCCCAAATAAGGAATGCCTCTCCAGTACGCAGAATTGTGACGGGCGTATTGCCCCGGCTTGGCAAAATTGGAGATTTCATAGTGCTCATAATTGTTGTTGTTGGCCCAGGCCATTAGATATTCAAATTGACGAGAGGCTTTTTGTTCGTCAACCGGGCGCACTTTACCCGTTTTGACAAACTTATCTAATGCCGTATTCGGTTCCACGGTAAGGCAGTAACAGGAAAGATGAGGAAGGTCAAAATCGGACAGAATGGAAAGGTTACTGGCCCATTGCTGGTCCGTCAGGGTTGGTGTACCGTAGATTAGATCAATGGTGAGCTGCGAAAAACCGGCAGCACGACTGTCGTTAAGGCATTGCAAGGCTTCGGATGCATTGTGGGCCCGGTTCATAAATTGAAGATCTTCCTCAGAAAATGATTGGATGCCAATGCTGAGGCGATTGATCGGCGTCTGTCGAAGTTCTTCTAACTTTTCTTTAGTCAGGTCATCCGGATTGGCTTCCAGCGTGATTTCGGCGTCAGCAGAAACAGAGTGATACTTATGGATGGCGACGAAGATTTGTTCCAACTCGCCAGCAGTCAACAGCGAAGGAGTCCCTCCTCCAAGATAGACCGTTTGGATTGCTGCACCTTGCAAATAGTCTTTTTGTAGCGTAATTTCCTTCAATATTGTTTCTAGTAATTCCGTTTTCAGTTGTAGAGAAGTCGAAAAATGGAAATTGCAATAATGACAGGCTTTTTTGCAAAATGGGATATGGATGTAAATACCTGACATATTGTTATCAATGCTTTATGAAGTGGTTGCAAAATAAACGAATAAATAGCATTTTTTTAGTGTTATTTGGTTGGCACCTTGCCATTGGGCAGGTGTCGATTGAACTCGGATATACTGGGAGTGCGTTCAGTGGCGGAAGACTGGAGAAGAAATTTGATTTCAAACGGACTTATAAGGATACAAGCGCCATGTTTGATGGCCTGAACCGGTTGATCGGTCAATTGCATGATGCGTCTTACCTAGAGGCAGCGGTCGATTCCTTTCATCGAATTGATACCAGTAGGTTTTGGGCGGGCATACACATTGGTCCGGCCTATGAATGGATTACTTTGGAATCCGACGAAATCCCAAAGTCTTGGCTTGGCAGGTCGGGGTTTCGCAAAAAATTATACCAACACCGTCCTTTTTCTTTCGGGGAATACCAGAAATTACAGAAAAAATTGCTGGAAGAGGCCGAAAATAACGGTTATCCCTTTGCTCGCTTGCGTCTGGACAAAGTGGCATTCGAGCGTGCAGCTATCCGGGCGAACCTTCAGCTTGACAAAGACAGTTTAGTGCTGGTGGAGGGGCTACGGGTCGAAAGTGAAGCGAAAATCAGTGATCTATATTTACAAAATTATTTGGGGATAAGAAACTTTTCACCCTACAATCGCTCCCGCATTTTGAAGATCAAAGATCGTTTGAGGGAGTTACCATTTTTGGAAGCTGATTCAGATCCTACCATCTCTTTCACGGGAGACCGAGCTTTGGTCAACCTATCGCTCAAAAAGAAGCAATCCAGTAAATTTGATTTCATCATTGGGGTGTTGCCTAACAGCAGAGAAACCGGTCGACTCTTAGTAACCGGCAATTTCAATGGTGAATTCCTGAATCAATTTGGGAGAGGTGAACGTCTGTTTATTGCTTTCGAGCAACTGCGGCCTCTCACACAGGAGTTGGAAATTCAGTTCAATTATCCTTATGTATTCAATTTGCCCTTTGGCATCGATGCGGAATTTAACTTCTATAAGAGGGATTCGACTTACCTCGATCTTGAATTCGATATCGGTGTTCAATATCTGCTGGAGGGCGGCAACTACTTGAAAGCCTTTTGGAACAATAAAACTTCGGACCTGCTCGCCATTGATGAAGCAGCCATCGTGAGACGAGGCCGACTACCAGAATCGTTGGATTATAGTAATGCTTCTTTTGGCCTGGAGGTCTACCAACAAAACCTCGATTATCGATTCAATCCTAGAAAAGGTTGGGCCGCATTTCTCAAAGCGGCAGCAGGGACCAAGAAAGTTAAAAGGGATAACGAAATCGCAGCACTGGAAATTGGCAATTTATACGATAGTTTGCAATTGCGGTCTTTTCAATATCGAATGGAAATGCGCTTGGAGGCATATTTGCCGCTTTTCAGCCGGAGTACTGTGAAGTTTGCTTTCAGGGGCGGCTCAGTTATTTCAGAATCTCCCATCTATTTTAACGAACAATTCCGAATTGGGGGGAACCAGATTCTGAGAGGTTTTGATGAAGAATCAATTTTTGCTACTCATTTCGGAGTTCTTACCACTGAATACCGGATACTGATTGGTGAAAACTCTTACCTCTATACATTTGCTGATTTGGCCTATGTCGAAGATAAAATAGTGGAAAGACAAGCTACAGATCGTATTCTGGGATTTGGTGCCGGAATTACATTTGAAACTAAGGTAGGGTTGTTTGGTCTCAGCCTTGCCTTTGGCCGGACCAAACGAATCCCTTTTGATTTTGGTACACCCAAGTTGCACTTTGGCTATGTCAGTCTGTTTTGATCAAAGATTTTCCCGCGCCATTTGAAAGGCAATTGCGATCAAAATAATTCCAAATACCTTTCTTAGAGTCGTAGAAACCTGTGGCGACATCTTCTGCGAAATCCATCCGGTTGATCTGAGAATGAGATAAATGATCAGTAGGTTTAAAGCAATGCCAATGAGAATACTGTAGTTGTCGTACTCTGCCTTGAGTGATATAATGGTGGTGAGTGTACCAGCACCCGCCAGAATGGGAAAAGCAATGGGTACAACACTCCCCGAGTTATCATCGCCATGGTGATCTCTGAAAAATCGGATGCCCAGTGTCATTTCCATGCCAATGAAGAAAATGATCAGCGAACCCGCCAATGCGAAGGAAGATACCTCCAATCCGAAAACACTCAATATGGCCGAGCCAAAGAAAAGGAATGCAAACATAATTGCGGCGGCAGCTCCGGTCGCAATCGATGGATTGATCGCAACGCCCTCTTTTTTCATGTTGATAATAACCGGTAGAGAACCGATGATGTCAATCACCGAAAACAGGATCAAACTTACGGATAGAATTGCTGTTAGATTCATTTTGTGTTTATTTAATAATGACTCAAAAGTATATTAATTAAAGGTTATTTGCCCGTAATTAAGGGTTACTGAGTTATTATTTAAATAAATAGGTTATTTTTGTGTCAGAATAAAAAATAGACCTTTGCTGCTCCATGAAAGAAAATCAACTTGACCCGATAGATATCAGAATCCTCGATGAGTTGACATCGGACGCACGAATTTCCTTCGTCCAACTCTCTCGCAGATTGAAAGTGTCGAATACTTTGATCCATCAACGCATTCGCAAGATGAAACAAGCGGGGGTTCTCAAACAGGCTATATACCAACTGGATCCCTGGAAACTAGGATATCAGACTTCTGCTTATACCCAGATCATATTAGCGGATTCCAAATTTCATCGTAGAGTGGAAGAAGAATTAAGTAAAATCCCGGAAATAGTGGAATGTGTGAACATCGCTGGTCGATATGCCCTACTGGTCAACATATACGCCCGGAACAATCGGCATTTGAGAGACATCATTTACGAAAAAATTCAGACCATTGATGGTGTTGAAGGGACCAACACCACGATTTCTTTTGAGACGGCATTCAAAAGGAGCATCCCTCTAACGACAGAAGGTTAACCTAATCAAAGGGCTTCTGAAGATTTTTTTAGCTTTTCTTGTAGCCAGTCCAATAGTTTATAAGTACGGGAATGATACTTCCACACACTAGAGTAGGCGAGTTGTTGTGCTCCAAACTGCCGTCGAATAGCTTCTATTTTTGCCATCATGCTACCTTCGAAGTCAAAGGTTGTTAAGCCCAGCTCGATCTTTGTGTATTCGATGGCTTTCCAAATGAGGAATATACCGCTTCCACTACTCCTGAAAGCAGGATCATCACCTGAGAGGTGGTAATAACTGCTTACTTGGTCCCAGATCAGATAGGCCGCAGAATGGATGTTTTTTTGTTCATCAACTGCGTAAAAGATTTTCCGGGCACCGTGAGCTTGGAGAGCTTTATCGTGTTTTTTCAGGAGATCAAAAGAGTAGGGGATGTTTACGCCTTGTCTTTTAAAGCTTTTTTTGTTGATGGCATAAAATGTCTCCAACGGAAATTTGTCAGTGATGGTCAGTTTGGCTTCTGCCTTTTTAATGTTTCGACGCATATTCCGATTGATGTTGCGTCTGATTTCTGCAATCTCCGGTTGTAGATCTAATATATAAATATACCTACTGGTTTGCTGGTAGCCCTTCCAATAAAAAGGAAGCCAATTGGTAAGAGTAGGGTGGAAGTCTTGTTTGAACGCATCGATTTTGGGTAATTGTTGGATGAGATCCTGGAGGATGGAATGGGAAACCTTGGGTGCTCGGAATTGCGGCCGAATATAGGGGCCAAGATGCTTGACAAAATGTGGCATGGTAAAATATCTGAAGCCCCATTTTTGCTTCAAAAAGTAAGGCATGACGGCCACAATTTCTCCGTTTTGTAAAGACACAGCAGCATCCCAGGTTCCCGGATGGCAAACTGCATCCAGGTACCAGTCCTGAAAAAATATCGGCAAGTCCTTTTCTGTTTTACAAAATTTCCGGTATGTCTCTTTCGGTGCCTGCATTACATTTTACGAACCATCATTAAACCGTCTCGGATAGGTAAAATAAGGTTTTCGACCCTAGGGTCCCGGTTAACTTTCTCGTTGAACTGATGGATGACAGCCGTGTCCTTATCTTGTCTTTTGTGAACGACTTTACCACTCCAGAGGACATTGTCAACCAAAATGAATCCGCCTGGTTTGACCTTTTCGAAAACTAAGTCGTAATGGAGGGCATTATCATTTTTGCCTGCATCGATGAAAACCAGATCGAAGGGGCCAGGAAGTTCCGGCAAGACGTTTTCGGCTTTGCCAATGTGAAGCACTACCTTTTCATCAAGCTGAGCGGCACTAATGTATTTTCGGATCAAATATTCCAATTCGCGATTAGCTTCGATGGTGTGCAGGATACCGCCGTCTTGCAGTCCCAGGGCGAGATTAATTGCGGTGTAACCGGTGAAAGTGCCAATTTCCAGAATTCGTCGCGGTCGAATCATGTGGCTGATCATCGCCAGCCATCGGCCCTGCAGTGGACCGGAGATCATTTGAGGAGCTAAGGTTTTGAGATGGGTTTCGCGTTCAAGATCCTTTAAAACCTCGGAGGAGGCTGTTGAAAAGTCGATACAATAGGAAGCCAAATCACTCAGGGCATCGTTCATCAACTGTGTGTTTTTAGTCTTAATTTATGGGGACTGGTACCAGGTATTCTTTCCAGTATTCCCCGGGCTTCAAGGTCAAGTTTAACCGATACGACATACCAGGGAATACTGCCGTCCAGTTTGCCGGTTAGTTTTTGAATGGTCTTGTCGTTGATATCCTGGAAAGCTATTTCTTCGTATTCCCTGACTATTTCCAAAATGGTGCCAGCAATCTGATCGTATTTACTACGCAGGATATTCACCCCTTTCTTACCTTCAGGGTGAAGTGTAAGGATTCTCTCTTGCATATTAAGGTGCCTTTGCATTATTGATGGTCGTTCCACTAATTTACAGAAAATATTCGTGCAAATTAAATAACTTCCCAATGGCCAGCAGTACAACTACAACCAGGATACGGTGTGCCCATAAATTGGCTTTGGGACTGGTGGATGCATAGATCGCCATAAAATAACCTCCAACGGTTTGGCCAATGGCCATGATCAAACCAATCTTCCAGTCGATCAGTCCTTTCCACTGAAAAATCGCTACCGCAAGAATTGTATAAATACCGACGACGATGCTTTTTACGACGTTGCTGTCCATCATACTGAAACGAGCGATCAGAACCATACTGGCTAGGAAGAAGACCCCCATTCCCATTTGAATGAAGCCGCCATAAAATCCCAAGATGAGAAAGAGGGGGATGGCAATCCATATGCTCAAAGGATTGTCAACATCGGTTTCTCTCAGCCACCTTTTGGGTTTGACCAGGATCACGACCAGCATGAGCAGCAGCAAAAAGCGAAATACCTGCCGAAACTGTTCATTGCTGACCCAAACAGCAACGAGAATTCCTCCAATAGCGCCAATGACGGTGAAAATAATGTAAACCCAGCTCTTTTGTAGATCGATCTTCCCTTTTTGGTAAAAAGCATAATTGCTCGCCCAAGTTTGAGTTAGTACTCCGATGCGATTGGTGCCGTTGGCCATATTGCCCGGTAAGCCAATCAATTCCGTCAGTATCGTTAACGTAATAGCGGAGCCATTACCAGCCATGACATTGATTGCCCCGGCAACGGCACTGCCCAGGATGGCAATTACATAAATGTATAATTCCATTGAATTTTGGCGTTTTTTCCACTATTGATGAATGCTTTGGCAGAGTTCCACGAGTACACCATTGGCATCTTTGGGATGGACAAAGCAGACCAGTTTATTGTCCGCTCCTTTCTTTGGGGCAGTGTTTAAAAGTCTAAAGCCTTCATTTCGTAGGCGTTCCATTTCGCTTTCGATGTCCTCTACTTCAAAAGCAATGTGATGAATGCCCTCGCCACGTTTGGCAATAAATTTGGCAATGGCACTTTCCTCTGTCGTAGCCTCCAATAGTTCGATCTTCGTAGATCCAATCCTGAAGAAGGAGGTCAACACATTTTCAGAAGCTACTTCTTCTAATTTATAGGGTTCTACGCCCAGGAGCTGGCTGTACAGAGCATTTCCTTTGGACAGATCCTTGACGGCAATACCGATGTGTTCTACATTTTTCATTTCAATGTTTTGTTTAGGGAAAACTATCCCAGCAAACCGATGATGAGGTATAATAAGGCTGCAATACTTCCGGGAATCAGCGCGTAAGGCAACTGTGTTTTTACATGATCAATATGGTCGCTTGCAGATGCCATCGAAGATAAAATCGTGGTATCGGAGATGGGAGAGCAATGATCTCCAAAAACGCCTCCCCCGAGAGCAGCGGCAATTGTAATGTAAATATTGGCTTCCATATTCTGAGCCATTGGAACGGCAATCGCAATCATGATGGCGAAGGTGCCCCATGAAGTACCGGTTGAGAAAGCGATAAAACAACTCACCACGAATACAATTAATGGGACAAAACTGGGAGAAAGCCACTCCTTGGCGACATCTGCTACAAATTGGCCGGTTTCCATTTGCTTACATACTGCTCCAATGGCAAAAGCCATCATCATCAACAGCGCCAACGGGATCATACCGGAAATTCCCTTTAGTGTTAGGTCGACCATTTCCTTCATTCGCATGATGCCTTGAGCCCGATAGAGGATCATGGTTAGTAGGGTAGAGGTAATTACGGCAATTAACACGGAGGTCGATCCTGATCCCTGACCAATTGCATAGAAAAACTTTTGAAAGAAACCTGCTTCGGGGCGGTTTTCCAGAGCAGCTTCCCAGCCGGTGTAGGACAGCATAATGGGCATCATGAGTACCATGACTACAATCGGAATGATCATGTTGTATGCTTTCGGAGTCACTCCTTCGACAATTTCCACATCCGTTAGCTCATCTGCGATCATTGGTTGTGCGTCATCGGCCAGTAACTTTCCTTCTTCTTTCGCTCTTTTTTCAGCCCTGGCCATTGGCCCATAATCCCTTCGACTGAATATGATAAACAAGACGAATACCAGTGCCAGGATCGGGTAAAAGTTAAAGGCAATTGCCCTGAACATAGTGGCAAAGGGATCACTGAAACCCGCCGCGGCCAGCAGTCCCATAATGTAGGCTCCCCATCCGTTGAAGGGAATGAGAATGCTGGAAGGAGCCGAACTCGAATCTGCGATGTAGGCTAGTTTTTCACGTGGTATACGAAGTTTGTCAAAAAGCGGCCGATACAAGGTTCCAACCGTGAGCACTGAAATATTGGATTCTACGAAAATCAGAACACCGGTCAGCCAGGCTAAAAATTGTACGATGATGCGGTTGGAGCCTCCTTTCTTACTTTCGTACTTTTCGAGCAATCGGCTAACCCGGATAATGAACCCTTCCACACCACCCGATCGCTGAATAAAAATTATTAAAGCCCCCACGAGTGCGCAAAACATAATGGTCCGGGTGTTTCCGGGATCTTTGTAGACATCGACCAGTGCCTGGACCGTATCCAGGCTTCCTTGGAGCAGATTGAAGTCACTGATGATTAACCACCCGAGCCAGATACCAAATAAAAGGGAAACAAAGACTTGTTTGGTCCGGATGGCAAGAATGATGGCCAGTACTGGCGGAAGAATCGACAAAATTCCGTACTCGTGCATGAGGGTTCATTTAATTTGCAACTTCTGAAACGGGAAGACCTTCTTTATCAAGTAGAATTGGATCGCCCATTCCGAGTTCTTTTAATCTTTCAAATTGAGTAGCTTTATCACCTACTACTATGTATACCATTTTTGTGGGATCGATGTACTTACTAATGTATTGCTTAGCACCCTCTAAGCTCATACTTAGTAATTCCTTTTGATCCTTTTGCATGTAGTCTAGCGGTAAATCATAAGTGGTTGCGGTTTGCAATAAATCTAATTTTTGATTGAGGGTTTCGAAAGCTCTTGCGCGACTACGAATGAGATTGTTTTGTGTTTTGGAAAGATCCTCCTCGGTATAACCATTTCCGTAGCCATCGAGAATTTCTTTCATTAACTGAACGGATTCATAGGTGACATTCGATCGAACGCTGGTCAGCGCTATGAAATAGCCATTGCCAAATCTACGAGGAATCCCCGATTGGGCACCATAAGTATATCCCTTCTCTTCTCGCATTTTCTGAAATAGAATGGTACTTGTAGACGCACCGCCTAACCGCTCATTGACCACATTTGCTCCAAAATAATCCTCATCGTTTCCGGGCATCGCCAGTGATCCTATTTTGATACCGGACTGTTTGGCATTGGGAATATCTACGAAGTAAAGGGAGGAAGAATTAATTTCCGCGGGAGCCGGAATTTTAGGCAGGGTTATTTCTTTTGCCTGCCAATTGGCTTCTAAATCTGCTAAAGCCTTCATGACCCGGTCTTCGGAGATCTGTCCTGCTACGTGGAAGTTGGCCAGAGAAGGAGAAAAATAATCCTTATAAAAGCGTTTTAAATCCTCGACCGTGATTTTACTAACTGATTCGACCGTTCCTCGTCTGGAGTTTCCGTACACGTGATCCGGGCCATAGATCAAACGATTGAAAACGGTAAATCCAATGGCATTGGGATTGGCAGAAAATTGCTGGATTTGGTTGATCCGCCGGCTCTTGACCGTTTCAAATTCCCGTTCATCCCAGCGGGGTTCCAAAAGAATTTCACGCGCCAGCTCCATGGTTTTTTCGAAGTTCTTTGACAGGCAGCTGCCAAACAAGGTAATGTGATCGTAATTGGCACTCATAGAAATGCTGGCTCCGATCTGCCCGATCGCATCTTCCAGCTCTTCCGGGGTCTTAGAGGCTGTTCCTTCCATCATCAGATCCGGAACGAGGTGAGAAACGCCCATCTTATTCAAATCGTCGAAGAGGGTTCCTCCTTTGATCCGCAAGCTAAATTCGACCAGCGGCAATTCGTTGTTTTCGATCCCGTATACTTGCATGCCATTTGTCAATCCTTTATTCCATACGGTGGGTTCCTTAATGGTGGGGGCATCGCCGAGCGGAGGAATGGTTGATCGATCGATCTTAGATGGTGTTTTTTCAAATGCAACTTCCACTTCTTCCATGGGTGCTGCTTCTTGGCCCTGAATGATTGGTTCTTCAACGATGTCAGCTTCTTCGGCTCCTTCCACTGCTAATTCCAACTTGCCTTTCGGTACGAAGCTGGTCAAGATATAGGGCTTTTCTTTGATGTACTTCCTAAATACCGCCATGACGTCTTCCTTGGTGACTGCCATGATACTTTTAATCTCTTGTTCAACTTTATTCGGCTCTCCTCTGAATTCATTAAATTGGGCCAGCAGAAAAGCTTTGTTGAAAACATTTGAAAGACCGTCGTAAAATCCTCTTTCCGTCTCGTTCTTGATCCGTTCCATATCCTTGTACAAGATGCCTTTCTTTTCAAATTTATTCAGGGCATTCATGACGGTCAGGTGAACGGAGTCGAGATCTACATCCGCATTCGCACGGACCTTAATCTCGAAAGTTCCGGCAATCTCACCGGTTTGTGAATAGGCTGCCGGGTCGGAAGCTAGTTTTTTGTTTTCCACCAACTCCTGGTACAGCAAAGCCCTCTTCCCCTCAGAAAGAATCTCCCCTAAGAAATCCAAAGCATGCTTATCCTTGTGGCTATCCTCTACAGTGGGCCATACCATGGTTAATTCCGGTAATTGTGCGAAATTGTCCTGGTGAAAAAGTGAAATATTGTCATTGAGTTGACCGGCCCTTGGATTGATGGACGGGATCTCGGCTTTCATTGGGATCTCCCCGAAGTATTTTTCGACCCATTGCTTCGCCTGGTCGTTTTCGAAATCTCCGGCAATTACCAACGTAGCATTATTGGGGCCATACCATTTGTCGTAAAACTCTTTTACATCATCTATGGTAGCTGCTTGAAGATGTTCTAAGCTGCCGATCACTTGCCAATTGTAAGGGTGGTCAGCTGGATACAATGCTTTATTTATGACGTAATTGGTATGTCCGTAAGGTTGATTGTCTACCCGTTGTCGTTTTTCGTTTTTTACGACCTGCTTCTCATTTTCGAGAACAGCTTCCGTGACGGTATTGATCATAAAACCCATGCGGTCGCTTTCCATCCAGAGTACCCGTTCCAGTGCATCCTTCGGAATGGTTTCATAATATATGGTGCCGTCTTCCCAGGTTCCTCCATTCAGTTCGCCTCCCATTTCATCGATCATTTGAAAGAATCGTCCTTTGCCCACGTTTTCGGAATTTTGAAAGAGCATGTGTTCAAAAAAATGAGCGAATCCGGTGCGATCGGGTTTTTCGCGATTGGAGCCTACATTAAAAAGAATGGCTACGGCTACTATCGGATCAGAGTCATCTTGGTGCAGGACGACTTCCAGCCCGTTATCCAAGATGATTTTTTCATAATCAATTTTGAGTTCATTGTTCCCCCCTGCATTTTTGTCCTCCGACTGACAACCAAACGCGATGATGAAAATCAGAATGGAAAAGGCTACTTTAAGAATGTGTTGCAATCTCATATAACAGTATTTTTGGAATTTAAACCTGTCCTAGTTCATAGAATTACGCTAAAGAGCAAAATATAAAGATTCTTCTGGAACATACCACCCTAAAATTGCGAATATAACCTACATCGCAATTAACTGGCAAAAATACCGAAGAGAAGGGTGGAATTCCGATCCGGGTCATCCTGTGGAGTCTCAAATTTCAGGGCGAAATTTTAACTGTTTTTCAATCTTTTATGAAAAATTGAATGCGATTTTTTTAATTATTCTTTGCTTTTGGCAAAAAGAAAATTACCTTTGCAGTCGCAATTTTTAGAGGCTGATTTTTCAAAGGCCTCTGTGTTAGTGAATTATCATTAAAAGAATAGTACAGTGGATACATTAAGTTACAGAACCGCATCAGCAAAAAAAGAAGAGGTCGAGCGCAAATGGTACGTCGTTGACGCAGAGGGCGAAACGGTTGGTCGTTTGTGTACCAAGATCGCATCAGTTTTGCGCGGCAAGCACAAAACTAGTTATACGCCTCACATCGATTGCGGTGACCACGTTATTGTGATCAATGCCGATAAAGTCCGATTTACGGGAAGTAAATGGGATCAAAAAGAGTACATCACTTTCTCTGGCTATCCCGGTGGTCAAAAGCGGATTCTTGCCGGCAAGCTTTTGGATAAGAAGCCATATGCCATCGTTGAAAACGCCGTTCGAGGCATGCTTCCCAAAACTAAGCTGGGAAGAGCAATGTTTCGCAAATTGCACGTTTATGCCGGATCTGAGCATCCACATGAAGCGCAAAAGCCAGAACCATTCAATTTTTAAAAAAGTCAAGTATTTGAAATATGGATATGATTAATGCAACTGGGAGAAGAAAGTCCTCGATAGCCAGGGTTTATTTGACCAAAGGTGAGGGAAAGATCACCGTGAATGGTAAAGATTTTAAAGACTATTTCCCCTTGAAGCACATCCAAGCCAATATTACATCACCTTTCGAAACCGTAGAGATTGAAAATATTTACGACCTGAAAGTAAATGTAACCGGGGGAGGATTTAAAGGTCAGGCTGAAGCGACCAGAATGGCCATTTCCAGAGCGCTGGTAAAACTGAATGAAGATTTCAGAAAACCATTGAAGAGTAAGAAATATCTTACCCGGGATTCCAGAGTTGTTGAACGCAAGAAATATGGTAAGCCAAAAGCAAGAAAGAGCTTCCAGTTCAGCAAACGTTAATGAATTTTTTTGGCTTAATTTTAATTTAAGAAAATGTCACAACCTACTTATAAAGACCTGTTGGATTCAGGCGTACATTTCGGTCACCTGAAGAGAAAATGGAATCCTAAGATGTCTCCATATATTTTTGCGGAGCACAAAGGAATTCACATCATTGACCTCAATCGGACGATCGATTGCATGGAGCGGTCGGCCAAAGCCTTGCGCCAGATCGCGAAATCCGGTCGCAAGATTATGTTTGTAGCAACGAAAAAGCAGGCCAGAGACATCGTTTCAAGTGCTGCTCTAAGCGTAGGCATGCCCTTTGTAACGGAGAGATGGTTAGGAGGCATGATGACCAACTTTTCAACCATTCGTCGTTCTGTCAAGAAAATGCAAAACATCGATCGGATGTTGCAAGATGGTACCCTTGACAGTGTTACTAAGAAAGAGCGTCTGACCCTCACCAGGGAAAGAAATAAATTAGAGAAGGTGCTTGGTGGTATTGCCAACTTGAACCGGATCCCTACCGCGATTTTCATTGTGGACATCAGTCATGAACACATTGCGGTAGCGGAAGCCCATAAACTTGGAATCAAAACATTTGGTATTGTGGACACCAATTCCGATCCAAATGAAATTGACTACCCGATCCCCGGCAACGATGATGCATCCAAATCCATTCAGATTATTACCAATTATATGGTAGAAGCTATCAAAGAAGGTTTGGAAGAGCGCAGGAAAAACAAATCTGAAAAAGAGGCCACACAAACCGCCTGACCGGAGCATCTTTAACATTCATTCTGCGTATCAATTATTATCAACTAAAATCTCAAATTTACAAAATGAGCGAAGTAAAAATTTCCGCTGCTGACGTAAAAAAACTGCGCGATACAACAGGTGCAGGTATGATGGATTGTAAAAAAGCCCTTACAGAAGCCGGAGGTGATTTTGATAAAGCAATTGAAATATTGCGTAAAAAAGGACAAAAATTATCCGCCAAAAGAGCCGATCGCGATGCTAAAGAAGGTGTTGTCATTGCCATGGTTTCTGACGATCATACGAAGGGCGTCATTGTAAAACTGAGCTGTGAAACAGACTTTGTGGCTAAGAATGAGGATTTCGTAAACCTTACGAAGAGCTTCGCAGAATTGGCATTGGATCAAATGCCAGCTGATGTTGATGCTTTTAAAGCGTTACCATTCGAAGGTATTACTGTTGGAGAAAAAGTAACTGAGCAAATTGGAGTAATCGGAGAGAAGATCGAATTAGCAGCATACGAAAAATTAGAGGCCAAACAAGTTGCACCATACATCCACATGGGGAATAAAGCTGGTGTTCTGGTTGGCTTAAACCAGGGAGATGCCGATTTTTTTGAGGCTGGTAGAGCAGTTGCAATGCAAGTAGCAGCAATGCGTCCGGTAGCAGTCGACAAAGATGGTATTGACCAGTCGATCATCGATAAAGAAATCGAGATTGGTAAAGAGCAAGCTCGCCAGGAAGGTAAACCTGAGGCCATTCTTGAAAAAATTGCCATGGGCAAGCTCAATAAATTTTACAAGGAAAGCACATTGCTCAACCAGCAATTTGTCAGAGACAATAAAATGTCGGTTTCCGATTTTCTGAAATCCAAGAACAAGGAATTGACCGTTACGGATTTCAAACATGTAACTTTAGGTTAGTAAAAAAAAGGCGAATTAGTTTTCTAATTCGCCTTTTTTCTAGTATTTCTAAATAATATCAAATCCCATCCATGTCCGCAAAATACAAGCGCATCCTGCTCAAGTTGAGCGGGGAATCCCTTATGGGTACCGATTTGAATTTCGGTATCTCCCCCGATATGTTACAACATTACGCCGTTCAAATCAAAGGCCTGATTGATATTGGTGTCCAGGTTGCCATTGTTATTGGCGGGGGCAATATTTTTAGGGGATTACACGCTGGTTCCTCGGGCATTGAAAGAGTTCAGGGAGATTATATGGGCATGTTAGCTACCGTAATCAATGGCCTTGCTCTCCAAAGTGCGTTAGAAACCACGGGTGTCTATACGCGTTTGGTTTCCGCCATTGAAATGAAAGCAATTGCGGAGCCCTATATTCGGCGCCGGGTGATTAGACATCTTGAGAAGGGGCGGGTTGTGATTTTTTCTGCGGGTACTGGTAGTCCGTATTTCACGACTGACTCAGCTGCTGCTCTACGTGCTAATGAGATCAATGCAGATGTTATTCTGAAGGGTACTAGAGTGGATGGTATCTATACTGCTGACCCCGAAAAAGACCCTTCGGCAACTAAATTTGATAAACTTACATTCGCCAAAGTGATTAGTTTGGGACTGGCCGTAATGGATATGACTGCATTTACCATGTGTCAGGAAAACAACTTGCCAATCATCGTTTTCGATATTAATGACGCAAACAATTTGAAGAAAATCATTGCTGGGGAAGCAGTCGGAACACTGGTAGAGGGCTAACAGTAATAATCATCTTGCGAAAGCGATGGTCGCAATGCTGAGTTTTGTCCCCGGTACGGATAGAATTTGCTTTCCGCATGCCTCAAGGGTCGCTCCCGTTGTTACAACGTCATCGACCAATAGGACGTGCTTGCCTGCCACATCTTTTGTATCGAACAACTGAAACGCTCTTTCCACGTTTTCAAATCGGTCCGGATTGCTTTTTGCAGTTTGTGTTTTGGTATTGATGGTACGTTTCAAGATGTTGGCTTTAAACGGAAGATTCATCGATTTAGCCAAGCCTTTTCCGAAGCATTCGCTTTGATTATATCCTCTTTTCTTTTCTTTCCTTCGGTGTAGCGGAACGGAGGTAATCAGGTCGACCTTAGGAATTGAAGGGCTTTTTCGGAGCGTTTCTCCGTATTGCAGACCTAATCTCTCGCCGATTCGTTTTTGTCCCTTGTATTTCAATCTATGAATGAGCTGTTGCACTCGATTTTCTTTCCCGAAGTAGTAAAGAGATGTAGCAGATTGCAAGTGCATTCGCCCCCAAAACCTCTCCATAAGGGCATTTTCTTTATAGATATGGAAGTCCGTTTTCGGCAACTGATATTGACAGGTTATGCACAATAGATCTCGCTGAATGGGGATGTTCTTCCCGCACGATGGACATAAGCTGGGATAAAATAAGGAAATGAAGTCACTTAGCATACGGAGGGGGGATTCATGTTATTAGTCTAGATAATTGTCATCGAAGAAATCCTTATAACCTTCTATCGATTTAGAGCGCAGTATCTCACGGTAGTTGTTTTGAGAAACGGCAAAGATATTGTATGGAACTCCCTCATCATCTTTGATGAAATCTCCAGAGTTGGCCTGAATGCCTTCATAATACTGCATAGCAGCTAACTTATTCTTAAATCTCCGGATTACGATCATAGGTTTTCGGTCTTGAGGGTCACTACCCAGAAATAGGGGGGTAATTCTTAATTTTTCCAGCTTATAGAACTTTTTGTTGAAGTCAGAGATGGAATTCTTCTTATCATTGATCTTGACATCGCCGTCGAATGAGACGATGATGTAATGCAACTTGTCATCTTCTACATTGAATTTCTTAGAAGCTTCACTCTTTCCACCGGGAAGGGATGCCACCGCACCTCCCAGCAGTCGAAGGATTTCACGGGCTCGTTTTTGCTCATCGGTGTTGGGATATTTTCCGACGACTTCTTTTAGAGCGGCTACGTAAGCTTCTTTCCCCTGGAGATTGCCGATGCACATGGCGCTCAAAAGAGCAAATCTCGGTTGGAAGATATTGGCAGCTCCAAACTTAGTCTTGGCATTAAGGCTTTTGGAATATGCTTGCTGGAATTTCCCATTTTCAAAATCGGCATATGCATCATCGTAATACAAATTGAGTTTTTGCTCTTCATCCAGCAATTGTGCCAGGTAATTGGGGTCTTGCAGGATCTTCGCATAATTCGTCGAAGGATACTTGCCAATGATCTTGTTGTAATACTCCTGTTTCTTGGAATTGTTATTCAAGTCACCGTAGGCCAGATACATGTAGTACCAGGAATTGAGTTCAAAAGTATTACCGGGAAAACGCTCATTCAATGCCTCCATCGCTTCCGTTGATTTTTCATTGTTGCCCAGTACGTCCCGGTATAGCTTACCGAGTGTAAACATAGCCTCTTTGATTTTTACCTTAGCGACTTCTTGCTCTTTCTTATCCTTGGGAACATCCTTTAGGATATTCTTAATATCGTCATCTGTGATAGCAGCTTCCACGACTTCCTCGTCAATTTGACCGCTGGCTCCGTTTTCCAGAGCGGACTGCCTGGAGGACAGCCGCCAGTTATCGGTCAATGACCTTGCGCCCCATTTTCGTGAAAATTCTCTTTTACCTCTTTTCAGGTTTCGATCATTGTAAGCAAAAAACGCACTTTCTTTAGCCAATGCACCACCGGCCTGACCTGGCCTGACGGATGGTGTTGTGGCTAAACCACGGCTGGTAAGAGCAGAAGGCGGATTAGATGCTCTGGCCAATGCTGCCCTCTTCGCTTCGTTTTGCTTCTTTTTGATTTCGTAAGCCAAAGCTTTTTTATCCTCTTCGCTGAGGTTGCTGATGGCCAATAAACTATCTTGGAGTTCGATTATCTGGAGATTTTTAGCAATGTCGGTCAGGTTGGTACTGAATTTTTTGACTTCACTGTAGCGCGGGTCTGACAGGTTGAGAACCTGCAATGTGCTATCGTAATAGCTTTTCGCTTCTACATAGCGATCGTCTTCAAAATAAAGTTGGGCTAGTTTGTAGTAAGATTCACTTTTTTGCAGGCTATTGCGAACGCTATTCTTAAGGGATAATTCGAGATATTTAATGCCCTCAGCGCGATCTCCAGACTGGAGAGCGATATTGGCTAAAGCGTAGTAGATCTTATCTTTATATTCAACGTTTTTGAAGTCTTTCAACATCTTTTTCAATTTCGCTGTGGTTTCTTCTTTGCTAGCTCCGCCGTTTGCTAGCAAATTTTGAGCCATGGCGAGTTTGGCACTAAAGGCCATTTCGTAATCGGGGCCGTATTTCAAAACACTTTGAAAACC
Organism: Saprospiraceae bacterium; assembly: GCA_028284395.1. Taxonomy (GTDB): domain Bacteria; phylum Bacteroidota; class Bacteroidia; order Chitinophagales; family Saprospiraceae; genus JANQRV01. The sequence continues at coordinate 5,591 of JANQRV010000461.1, read as the reverse complement.
ACCTAAAGCACCTTGTGCATTCCCCAACATTTGTTGGATTTGTGCATGGATGAAAGCGTATCTTGCTTTGTTCTGACTTTTTGAAGAAAGTTCGATTGCTTCTTCCAGGGGAGGAAGGGCATTCTGGTACTGATTTCGCTTGATATATAGGTAAGCCTTGAGGGAAGAAAGTTCTAGGCGGACATCTTCGAAGGTGCCAGAACTACTTTCCAATTGTCCGATGTAGCGGAGGGCAGCATCAAAATTGTCCCTTTCGATCAAGGCTTTCGCCAACCACATCAATCCCTCCTGATATACCGGCCGGTGCTTAAGGAAATATTTTTCAGGGTCGCTTTCAATATCGACCTGCTCATCCCCAAAAATGCTGATGCTCTCTGGTATGATTTCTTCGGGAATTTCTTCCTCGGCGACATCGGCCTCTTTTTCTTCTTCCGCTGCTTTTTCATCTTCCAGGCTGCCGGTTACCCCTACTTTATCTTGTTCACCATCTTTTTTACGAGTTCTGGAAGACGGTTTCTGTACTACACCCGTTACTTTACCTTTTTTTCTTCTTTTTCTATTTTTCTTAACCTGGGCATTGTATTTCTTTCTTTCCTTTGATTTTCTCTTGGCCTCTTTTTGTTTTTCTTTGGCCCTTTTTGTTTTTTCTTTCTTTTTGACTTTTATTGCCCGCTTCTTTTCTTTTTTGGTCTGGGGTCTCTTGTCTTCCTCATCTTCCACACTTCTGCTGTTATTGCTCCCACTTCTACTTTTCCCTTTTTTCCCTTTCTTACCATATTTTTTCTCGTATTTATCGGGTCGGAATTCATTGATCAGATAACGGAAAGTTTGCTCTGCACCTTCAAAATCCTGCTTTAGAAACTGTGCTTTGCCGATCAACAAGTAACAGTCATCGGTCCAAACACTTTCTCGATGCAGATTTACAACGACCGAGACCTTCTTTATGGCATTATCCAGTTCGCTGGCAATCGCCTGCGGATTGTCGGGCTTCATATACCGATAGACTTCCAGTAAGTTATTGTAGTTATCCTGGTGTTGTGTTTCCAATTCGGCAATGCTGGCGATCATTATTTCATTGGCATTAAAATAGCCGTTGAATTTAGCGGTTGTGTTGTGATAAAGCTTACCTAAGGACGATAAATCGCCTCTTCGCTTTTGCGTTGTACAAGCAGCACTTAAAATACCAACAGTCAACAGCAGCACAGTAATTTTATTCACTCTCATTATACTACGATTAAGTCTATAAACTTTAATTGCGCTTCAGAACGTTATTTAGTGATGGAACGCTCCTGGCGCTGGGTTGTTAGGGTTTCAAACCGACAAAGGTCAAAATAAATAGCAAACGCGGATTAATCCCGACAAATAACTTTATTGTTTTGTACTTTTGCAACCGGTATTTACTCAAATAAGTAACTGAAATAAGGCAAAATTATTTTATTATTAACGCAATCGCAAATTAGTTCAAACCCGGCCAATTATCAGGATTAAAAAAATGAGACATGTCGTACGGAAATGAAATGAGCAGGTGGAAAAGATGGAGGGCCAAACTCAAGAACACTTACCGTCTGGTAGTCATGAATAATGATACCTTCGAAGAAGTCAGTTCTCAGAACCTCTCCTTGCAGAATATCTACATTTTGATCAGCACGATTGTTGTTGTTCTCGCTACAATAGTAGTTAGCCTCATTGTATTCACTCCACTTAAACGATATATTCCCGGTTATGGTTCAAGTAATGACGCCAGACTGGTTTTCGAATTGACAGAACAAATAGAAGATCTCGAAAAACAGTTGGAAAGCCAAAAACTTTACACGGAAAATGTCCGAAAGATCTTAGTTGGTGATCAATTCCAAACCGATCAGGACGTCAAAGATCAATCTTCTCTAAAGAAACTGGAGCCAGAAAACATCCAACCAGTCGAACGTTCGCAGATTGATGAAGAATTGCGACAAGAAGTTGAAATTAAGGACATTAATAATCTGATAAAGAACAGTACTTCTACCGTTAATGACGTGCCGTTGGAGCAACTTTATTTCAATCCGCCAGTTAAGGGGGAGATCAGCGCGGGATTTATGCCAGATCGAGGGCATTTGGGCGTTGACATACTCGCTCCGAAGAATACGGCAGTAAAGGCAGCATTGGATGGTTACGTCTTTTTTTCGGACTGGACCGTAGATACGGGTAATACCGTCGGCATACAGCACGACAATAATTTGATTACTTTCTACAAACACAATTCGGGTCTACTTAAAAAAGTAGGGAGTCAGGTGAAGGCAGGTGAAGCAGTTGCCATTATCGGCAATACCGGGACACTTTCCGATGGGCCCCATCTGCATTTTGAATTGTGGCATAATGGAAAGCCAATTGACCCCACCGGTTATATTGCCTTTTAATTTTCTGGGGAAAAAATCGGGGAAGCGATCGATTTGTGTTATTTTTGAGAAACAACTACACGTTAGGCTTGTTCCAAAATAATTAGGATGCCTAAAATCTTTCTTAGCTCCTAATATCATTGCAGAATAGAGCCGATTCATATCATACATCGAAAGCTGAAAAAGAATCATAATGAGTGGACATTCGGAGCATCTACAAGAGCGATTTAATGAAAAGGGGGAACGGACAAGTCCATTGTTTCCTAAAACCGTAAAGAATTTCCTAATTGACATCGACGGTACCATTTGTGATGATATTCCGAATGAAGAACCGGAAAGAATGGTGACTACCTTACCCTATCCTGACGCTTTGAAGATCATCAACAAGTGGTATAGTGAAGGGCATCGCATTACTTTCTTTACTTCTCGAACCGAGGAACAAAGAAAATTGACCGAAGAATGGTTGAACAAACACGGGTTCAAATACCATGCGATCGTTACCGGCAAGCCTCGCGGTGGCAACTATCATTGGATAGATAATAATATTGTAAAAGCAACCCGCTTCAGAGGAAAATTCACAGATCTGGTCGTGAAAACACGTGAAGTAGAGGTATTTGAAGACCCCGAATAGCAGTGTTTTCTAATACAAGTCGGCCAATGCTGCTTCTAATGTTTCAAATTGGAATCGATAACCATTCTCTTGCAGTTTCATGGAGGACACTCTAGATCCAGTCATCACCACATCGGCCATCTCTCCCATGCTGATCCGCATTACATATTCGGGGATACTAATGGGAATCGCCTTCGGATTGATGCGATGAATGGCTGCCTGCACCATTTCCAAATTAGTGACTGGATTAGGGGCTACTGCATTGAAAGTGCCGGAGATATTTTTAGACTCCATTGCCCAAATAAATAGGTCGACCATGTCTTCAATGTGAATCCAGGAGTAGAATTGGTCGCCATGACCGAAGTAGGGGGCGGTAAAGAACTTAATAGGTTGCACGATTTTAGGCAGGGCTCCTCCATCTTTTGAGAGTACGAGTCCGATTCGGAAAATGACAGTTCTAATACCTGTTTCCGCGATTTTTTGGATGGCATTTTCCCACTGTATACAGCTCTTGGGGAGAAAGCCTTTGCGTCCTGGCATTGACTCCTCAGTCAGCATTTCTTCTCCACGATGACCATAATAACCAATGGCAGCGCTACTAATGTAACCCTTGAGTTTTAAATTGAGTTTCTGAATTGTTTCCAGGATAAGCAGGTTGCCTTTTACCCGGCTTTCAATGATTAGTTTTCTTCGAGCTGTTGTCCAACGCTTATCCGCCACTCCGGCACCTGCGAGGTTAATGATGACGTCTGCTCCAGATAGAGCTTCCTCCTCGATAAAGTTAGCGTCCAGATCCCATTTGAATTTTTTGACGAGCCCTTCGGAACCAGAAGATCTACTGAGCCACGATACTTCATTGCCTTTCTGCAATAATTTCTGTGTCAATCTCTTTCCGATTAGTCCGGACCCTCCGGCGATAAGGACTTTATTTTTCATTCGTCAAAAAATTTTTGCTGTCAACGGAAACACGTAGTCGTCTCCATAAAGAAAATCAAAAGACTGGAATATTTGAAATCCAACAAGTAGGCTAACAATTGGTTCAGTGCTTCATTAAGTTTAAATATTCCTGTATCTTCGGTATTAAAATCGACCAAGAGCCATTTTATTCACCCATCAACATATTTTAAAGATGAAACGTTTTTCCTCTCAATTCGTTTGTATCGTAATCATTATTACGTCTTTGACTTCCTGTAAGGTAGAACCAAGCAATCAAGAAACAGTTGCCTTTAAAAGAACGGACAATGAGCTAATTGTGCGATTGGAAGCAGAGCCACCATCTTTAAATCCGTTACTTACTACTTCCAATTATGCGACGACCGTAATCACACAATTATTTTCTTATCTGCTAGTTCCTGATCTGCAAACATATGAGTTCCTGCCACTTTTAGTGAAGGATCGTGCAAAAGTTGAAGACATCACGACCGGCCCGTGGGCAGGAGGAAAAACCTATGAGTTTGAAATCCACCAAGAAGCGGTGTGGGATGATAATCAGCCGGTTACCGGCCACGACTTTGATTTTACTATGAAAGCCGTCATGAACCCTAAAGTTCCGGCTGCAGTTTACCGGAACGTCATGAGCTTTATCAAGGAAATCCAGGTCGATGCCGAAAATCCCAAGAAATTTAAAGTATTCGCCTTCCCGAAGATGGTGAGCCAAGAAGGCTACATCGCCAGTAATCTGCCGGTATTGCCGGCACATCTCTACGACCCTGCCGGCATCATGAAAAAGTATTCGGTAGCTGATCTTGTGGATCCTCAAAAAGCGGAAGCTCTGGCTGCATCAAACCCCGACTTGCAGCAATTTGCTGACGAGTTTACAAAACCTCAATACACTCATGAAACAACTGGTATTTCCGGCTCCGGGCCCTATAAGTTGGAAAGCTGGACCAGCGGAGATCAGTTGATCCTAACTAAGAAAGAGAATTGGTGGGGGGAAAGCTTAGTGGAGGAATATCCAGAATTAGGTGCTTACCCAGATCGCATTATATTCAAGATCATTACCAATGCGGCTACCGCCCTCGCGGCCATTAAAGCAGAAGAAATTGATGTTGTGGGGAATATTGCTCCCAAAGATTTTCTCGAAATTGAAGACTCTGAAGCATTAAAGGAGGTCTACAACCTATCTACAGTAGTGGATATGGCCTGCTATTATCTATTGCTACAGACCGAGAACCCCAAGTTGTCGGATAAGAGAGTCCGCCAGGCACTTTCACACGCTATTGACGTCGATGACTTACTTTCTAAGATCTACTACAATTATGGTAAAAGAGTGATTGCACCAATATTACCTAGTTCTTCTTCCTACAACAACAATATCAGCCCACCGGCGTATGACATTGATAAGGCAAAATCACTTTTGGCTGAAGCAGGTTGGAGGGATACCAATAACAATGGGATTGTTGATAAAGAAATCGATGGAGAGGTAGTAGAGCTAACCTTGAGTTATCTCATTAGCGCGAACCGTGAAATTTCCAGGAATTCTGCTTTACTGGTCAAAAATTCAGCTCAGCGGGCCGGCATTAATATTGAAATTGTCGCCAAAGAGCGCGCAGCAGTCGTAGGGGATATGAGAAGCGGAAACTACGAATTGGTTGCTTCCGGACAGACCG
>JANQRV010000452.1 GCA_028284395.1 Saprospiraceae bacterium | reverse complement strand
TCGCATCCCGATCTCGCGAAAACGTTGGACGCCCCTCGATAAAGCCAGATTAATGTAGTTGGCGCAACCAATGATCAGGATTAGAAAGGCGACAGCAAGTAGGATGTACAAAATGGAGGGATTGGTAGCGGGTTCCAAATCTCCTTCTAACGTTTCAAAATGAACCTTACGTAGGGGCTGCATTCTAAAACTCTTCTGTTTTGCCAGCTTGGGCGCTAAGTGATTTTCCCCAAATGTTTCCATCCCCGCAGCGATTCGTTCGGCATCCGCTCGATTAGGAATCTTAGCAAAGGTGTACATCTCGGGATAATACCAGGAATGCTGGGGATGCAAAGCCCAATCACCCATCACTTGTCTGACGGTTGGCATGGCAGCAATGAAATCAAATTGCAAACTGGAATTGGACGGTAAGTCTTGTATAACCCCAGTCACCCGAACATCAATCCCCCCCTCTAGCAACAAGGGTTTTCCGATGGGATTCTCCGAGCCGAAATACCGAAGGGCTGTAGATTCTGTCAGTACAATTGCATTGGGTTGTGTCAATGCCGAAGCCGCCGTCCCCCTGAGAAACGGAAAGGAAAACATCTCGAAAAAAACAGAATCGGCAAAGAAAAAATGAGGTTCCTGGTTCAAAAGGTTATTCTCGGGATTTTTGACCGACATGTCACTGGGAAAATATCGGCACACCTGTTCCATTTCCGGAAACGAAGACGCCAATAGTGGCGCCAGCGGAGGATAAGCATTCGCCAAATGCCTTACAACACCTTCATCTTCTGTTTCCAGGGTAGTGAAGCGATATATGGAGTCGGCATCATCATGGAATGAATCGTAACTCCATTCTTCATTGATAAACAATAGAATGATCAGGCAGGCAGTGATCCCTACCGATAAACCAAAGATATTGATGACCGCATAATTCTTGGTATTGAGCAATTGCCGTCCGGCAAACTGAAGATATTTCTTAATCATACCAATTCTATTTTGTAAGAACCCCATTTTCTGAAGGTCGATGATCCCGGGGCGGAACAATAGGAATACTTGTCGGACCAGATAGCGATTGGCTTTTGCGGCATTGCTCCGGGAGGCCTTCATCTGGTAACGTTCCATCAGGTCTCCTTCGATGTCCTCCAGCATGTCTGAACGGCAAAACCACCGGAGAAAACGGAATGGCCAATGTGGCGGATCATTTGTTTTTCGATTGCGCAATTGCCTGCAATTTTGAGTTATTCAAATGCAATCTTGGGAATATCATTCCAAAGTTGCTGGCGTTGTTCTTTCGTTTCCTCCAAGGCTTTTTGACCGTACCTGGTCACTTTGTAAAAACGTTTGCGTTTGCCCCCACGAACTGCTGTTGATTCTCCGAATTCGGAAGACAAATAACCTTTATTTTCTAAGCGATTGAGCACCGTTCTCAATGAACCAATACTGACCTCGCGATTTAACCGCTCTTCCATTTCATTCAAAATGGAAATTCCATATGCCTCTCCATAGAGCACAGCTACTGTCAACAGCACCACTTCCTCGAATTCTCCAAGGCGATATTTACTCATCGATCTTATTTTAGACTCAAATGTAATCATTATAATTTTAATTAGCTACAAATAAGATTAATTATCTTTATTGAAGAGATAAATGTTCTTGTTTGATTTCGGTAGTTTCGGTAAATTGAATCGGAAAAACGAATGCGTTCAAGTACTAGAAAAGGTCAATCGACAAAAAAATGGCAGCAGACAACTCTATTGTAACCATACACATGGTGGCAAGTTTGGATGGCTTCATTGCTAAAATGGACAACAGTGTTTCCTGGTTGGAGTCAACCGACCATTATGAACCGGGCATTACCTTGTCCGATGGAGAAATTGCTACTTTCCTCCAGGGAATAGACTGCTATGTCATGGGTTCACGGACCTACGAACATGCTCTGAAACTGGGCTGGCCTTATGGCGAGGTACCCGTAATTGTGCTGAGTAGTCGGGCTTTATCGTCGGAGAGGAAAAATGTACGGTTCTTCTCCGGAGACCTAAAAGTCCTTGTCGAAGATCAACTGAAACCCCAATACCACAACATCTGGATGGCGGGGGGAGCAAAGCTGACCAAGTCATTTATTCTTCATGATCTCGCCGATCGCATTATCGTTTCCATAATGCCCGTTATACTTGGCGATGGCATTCCCTTCTTTGATTTCATTGGCCAGGAGCGACGACTGCACTTATCGGATGTAAAGGCCTATGAGGACGGCATGGTCGAGCTATCGTACCAGTTCTTAAGAACTGGCAAATCTTAAGTTTTGCCAGTTCTACCACATTAAACTTTAGAAAATTTCCGATGTTTGCGCGGTAGAAAAATATCTGTATGTCGACCAGGCCATTCTTACCCGTTAAATTCCCAACTGGAAAGTACAGTGAGTTGGATGCTTTCCACATTCTGAACACATTGCGTGGCATCGAGCAGCGCATACACACTCATTTCTCGGGTTCCGGCCTCGGGCAAGTATCTAAGGAATTGCACGAAGTAGGAGAAGTCATCGTACTCCTGGCGGCAAAATTAAGGCAGCCGATTTGGACTTTGCGGGCACTGACCATCATCGGCATTATGGGACTGATTGGGGTGGCTGCCTGGGTGTTTTACATGGCATTGACCATTTCTCCGACCGGTCAGGACGGATTGATGGAAACCCTACAGGCCATCGAGAGCGTTACTAATGAACTGATCTTTCTCACCATCGGCATTCTCTTTTTAGGTACGCTTGAAAACCGGCTCAAACGAAGAGCTGCCCTGGACTCCCTACATCGCCTCCGCAGTTTTGCCCACGTGGTGGATATGCATCAGCTCTCCAAAGATCCCAACGACATTTTCGAACCACAAGAGAAAGGAGATCCTCGATTCAATACTCCGGAACACTTGGTTCGCTATCTCGACTTTTGTACCGATCTCTTATCCATTAACTCGAAATTGGCCGCTCTGCACGTTCAATATTTCCAAGACAATCAGGTGCTGAATAGCGTGAACGAGATTGAAACCCTCTCCCACGAATTGTCCAGAAAGATCTGGCAAAAAATCATGATCATCGACCTGATGCAGCAAAAGGTAGCTCCCTCCAATCCAAGCGGGAAAGCTTAGATACCATGCCTAAGTAAATCTGACCACATAAGTAGAAGTTAAGAATCATTGCGTTCAGTAGTCAAAACCTGGCATTCAGTAGCGATCCGGTTGTCCACACTTCGCTCCTACCCTTTCTTTGCAAGAAAATTACGTGCCATGACCTTTACTAAATACTGTAGAACATTGCTGATGACCTCGGTTTTTGCACTCTCCTCATTGTGGTTGACCGCCCAATCTGAAAAGCTGGCAGTCTTCATTGCCTGCAACTGCGACCGCAATTACATCCGACAGGAAATCAGCTATGTTGACCACGTAAGGGACCAAGCTTTGGCAGACGTACAGATCCAGATCAACCAGTTGGGGAGCGGCAATGGTGGTCGTACTTACGATCTGAATTTCATCGGCCGGAAAATGGTCAAAGGCCTGGACAAAACATTGACATACCAAACTTCGCCCACCATGACCCGAGATGAAATCCGGGCGGGATTGACCCAAAAAATCGGCATTGGACTTTTGCATTATCTATTGGAGACCGATAAAGCAGACCACATTAAAGTGGTGTCTTCCGGACGCACGGCCGCCAGACAGCAAAAGCAAATGACGGAAGACCAGTGGAAAAGTTGGATATTTGAAGTATATGGCAAGGGTAGCTTTGACAAGGAATCCAGTCGGGGCAAGACCGATATTGGTTTTGGATTTGAAGGAGACAAAGTTACCGAAGAGTGGCGGATCCGTGCCGATGTACATTTCAATCACTACGAAAACCGTTATGAATCGGATGAAGGAGAAACGCTGGTCACGAGGGAGCGTGCCTTTGCAAGGGGAAGCATTGTCCGTAGCCTGGGCAACCATTGGTCGGCGGGGATATTCAGTGGGTTCGAACACAACACCTACCGGAACCTGGATCTTTCCTTTCATTTTCAACCGGCATTGGAGTACAATCTGTTTCCGTACCGAGAAGTCATGCGTCGGGAGATCACCTTCGCCTACAAGTTGGGAGCCATTCACAATCGCTACCTCTCCCCTACCATATACAATCGGATGAAAGAACAGCTTTTCAGGCATTCGTTGGACGTACAAATTCGGTTCCGGCAGCCCTGGGGAGATGTCTTCACCACACTGGAAGCTTCCTCATACCTTCATGATCTATCAAAAAATCGCCTGGAACTTGACAGCTACACCTCGGTTCGTGTATTCAAGGGGTTATCGGTACGTCTTTCCCTTAATCTTCAGTTGGTGCGCGATCAGTTAAACCTGCCTTCCGGTGATGCAACCCTGGAGGATCTTTTACTCCGTCAACGGCAGATTGCCACCGATTTTGAAGCCAGCGGCAGCATTGGATTAAGTTACACCTTTGGCTCGGCCTTTAATAACATTGTCAATACGCGACTCTAACGATCCAGCCAATCCTGGAATTCGGCTACCCGACGGCTACTGACCATTACTTCCGTAGAATTTTCGGTGGATATCAGATCGACTTTTAGCCGTCCTTTGAAATGCTTATGGACCATGTGCACGCTTTGGATGTGCAAGATCATTTGGCGATTGACCCGGAAGAAATCCACTGGATCAAGTACTCGCTCCAGATCATCCAGCGTGTAATTGATGGAGTATTTATTCCCCTCTTTTGTAACCAGGAAGGTGATCCGGTGCTCCGAAAAAAAATACCCCACCTGTGCGGTCGCGATGGGAAAAAGTCGAGCTCCGGATTTGATTAGAAAGCGCGTTTTGTAAGACCTGTTTTGATTCTCTACCAGGTGGATCAGGTGCTCCAGTTCAGCAGCCCTGGGAAGGTTTTCGGAAAGGCGTGTTCGAATGCTGTCTAGCTTGTCGAACGCCCCCTCTAGATCGGCATGACGAACGGGCTTGAGCAAGTAATCGATGCTCAACACCTGAAAGGCATCCAAAGCATACTTCTCGTAGGCAGTTGTAAAAATAACCGGGCATTCGATCTTCACGGCTTTCAGGATGTCAAAACAAGTGCCATCCAATAGGTGAATGTCTAAGAATAGCAAATCCGGCATAGCATGTTCCGAAAACCAAGCGATCGCAGATTCTACTTCCGCCAATTTAGCCAATACCTTTGCTTCCGGACGGGCCTTCAGGACCATTTTCTCCAACTTTTGCGAAGCTAATTTTTCATCTTCAATGATCAATATGTTCATGGGTCGATGCTTTTTCAATCAGGGGTAGGCGAACCGTAAATAGATCGTCACCTTTAGAAATCCCAATGTCTTTTTTTGCTATCAGCCAATAGCGACGACGGATGTTCTCCAACCCAAAACCGGTCTTCTCATACGATGGTACGGCTCTTGTTTGTAGGGTATTTTGAATCACAATTTCATCCGTATTCGTCGCTGAGATTTTAATGCTCAGGGGGTTAGACTCCGATAGCTTGTTGTGTTTCAACGCATTTTCAAGTACCATTTGCATGGACAATGGGGGCAACATCCAATGGTGATAACGGGATGGAATCCGGGTCTCGACCAACAAACTACTTGGAAATCGGCGCCTGAGTAAGAACTCGTAGGACTGAATGAATTTAAGTTCCTCCGCCAACGATATCAACTCGTTTTCGCGGTTCCGCAAAACGTAACGATAGACCATGGTAAACCGATCCAGGTAATCCTGGGCCTCCTCGTTTTCCGCATCGATCAGGGAAGAAAGTATGTTGAGGTTGTTGAACAAAAAATGTGGAGAAAGGTGCGACTTCAACGTCAGCAGCTCCGACTGCACCTGCTCTTTTTTAATGTGCTCCTTTTCCACAATGGATTGTTTCCACTTGCGCAAAAAAAGCAAACCAAATTGTATCGATAAAACCGGTAGAATAAACAGTAGGCCATAAATATTCAGCAAGATCATCTGATTTTGATCGGGAGGCAGAGCAGTATAATGATTCTTAAATAGGATGTAGGTAAAATTGATACACCCAAGAGTATAAAGCAGGGTCCAGAACAGCTGAAGGTAGAAGCGCCGATTAAAAGCGGATTCCCATGAATATTTTCGCTGGATTAGATCATATATGAGTAAATTGCCGGTCCAGAGTGAAGCAATGAGTACCAAGATCCACAAAAGAGCCACCAGGTAAACCGGGTATTGCCCCTCTTCCTTCATGGTTTCTAACCAAAACCATAGTAAGACCGCAATGATGCCGATCAAAACCAACAGGACCAATTGAACTTTGTATAATGCCCAAAACCTAACCGCTACCCTTCTATTCAAAGCGAATAATTTTAATGTTCTTCCAATCGACAAAAGTTGCTTCCTGCCCCTGACGGTGTACCATTAATCCGTGATTTCCACCATTTACATCCGAATTTCCGCCGAGGAGATATTGCTGCCCATCTTTAAGGTATACCATGGAAAACTTATCATTTTGTGGTTCAATTCTCGCCACTAATCGAAAAGGTATGAAATATTCGAAGTCGTTATTCTTACCGTTTAGAATTTCGATGTCATACAATTCGTCCAAATCATAAACCAGGTTTCCGCTGAACGTTCTACCATCATTGGTTTCGACGGTACCTCGCAATAGTTTTGGAGATTTAAAGGAATCATAGGTTCGCGGCGGCTCTGACGGTCGTTGCAGTACCTCCAAGGATAGGAAGTCTTTCCACTGGATCTTCATTTTGCTCAAATCCGGTTTGCGAATGACGATGCCATTATTGCTGCTGCTCACATCATCGTGCTTGTTTAAAAAGACCGTCCGTCCGGATCGAAGCGTAATGTCGGAACCATCGCGTTCTGCTTGTAATTTCACGATTTCTTCAAAGTTGATATCGATCTTATTACCCTGTTGCCGACCGCTAATGATGTCATTGCCCAGGCATTCTTCCTCATCCCAGGTAATGTACCCTTCGAAGATGCCGATCGTGGTCAGAACACGTCCGTAAATGGGGCTTCCCATCTTACTGACAAAAGTGGCCGGAGCGGCCAAAAATGTAAGCGTCTTTAAATCTTCAAAATCTAGATTTAATCTTCCCAATTCCGGGTCGTCCACAACAATTTCTTTGTGGAGGTCGGAACTGCGATTACGGGTAAGCTGAATGCGCTTTTGGTTTTTCAGAAGAAGGGATACTTTTTGGTCGTCAAGACGTTCCAGGCGACGGATGTCTCCAAAATGGCAACGAAAAACGAATCTTTGGTCCGGACTTTTATCCGCCCACAATTCCATAAAACCAAACTTAAATGTTTCAGAGGCTCGATTACTTCGATTGGAGCGATCGGCTGGAAAAAATTGCTCAACCGGTGGCTCTTGCTTAAAGGCATCGAACAAGGCGTCCCAGGTTGCTTGTTCGTTTTTCCAGCGAATCTGCCCTTGGTATTGGCGACCGTTCTTTAGTGTGATCTTGCCGTAAAGTACTCCCTGATTGGATTGACAAAGACAGATGAAAGGAAAGAAGGTCATTACAAATAAGAAAAGTAAAGAATGGTGATCAGCTAATTCTACCTGCTGCATTTAGGTGTAGTCATTTGATGCTTAGATCGTAAAGTTAGCGGATATTTGCAAGCACAAAAGCACCGAACGTAGAATTTTCGCGACTGGATGTGTCTTCTTGGCGCCCAGTATGGAGAGATCATCAACGAACGATCTCAAACGTAAACACTTCCGTATCCTCAAACCCAAACTCATCGATGGCCTTGATCACGGCAGCATGTAAGCCGGGTTTCAATTTTGGAAGACGGAATTGCCAGATGTGCGAAGAGATGGCTGGCGGTCGAAAAGCATCCGGCGTCCCTTTGTATTGCTCGTATTGACGCACGTAAAATGGATCGGTACGTTCAACGTACTCCATGGGCACGGCTTCCTGACCATCGAGGGATAGCGTCAGTTGGTCCCTCACTCCTCCATCAAAGAAGTTAGCAACAATGTACATACTATCTACCTGGATGCCACGATCGAGGGCCGGGGGCTGCAATCCGCGAATGGTATCCGAGGGCATTAGTTGCGGATCCAAAGTGATGCGCAAACGGTCACTGGGATCACCACCTGCCGGAATAAAACGAGGCTTTACTCGATTTCCTTCAAAGTAGAATACATAATATCCATTGGGATTCCCATCTTCCATTGTGGCGGATCGGACACCTATCTTATCGCGCGGGCCGCTTTGCCATCCACCCCCACGGGTTTCCGCCAGAGTATGGGCAATGAAAGGGTAGCCATACCAACCATGGGTATGATTGACTTCAACTTTCCAACTGTTGCTCGTATCGTGCCCGGCCATTCCGTAAACGTACTTGAAACGACTCAGGAGCTTCAGTAGTTCAGAAAAATTACCGGTAACGAGCGACTTCGGAAAAGTCCGATTGCTGGCATAAGTAATTAAGGGAATGTGGGTTAGTACAATGATCAGCTTTTCCGGAGCAACCTCCTTGAGGTCGTTTTTGATCCACAGCATCTGGTCTGCATCGATGTGTCCGATGTATCCATTACCTTTTCCCTGGTACACGACATTGTTCAGCGCCAAAAAATGTACGTCTCCATAATCAAAAGAATAGTAATCCGGGCCAAAAACGCTTTTGAAGGTTTGGGTTGCATACTCATGATTGGGTGATTCGCGGTTTAGATCGTGATTGCCCGGCACATTCCAGATGGGTATGCCAATTTGTGCCATCAGCCGATTATGGCGTTCATAAAGTGCGAGATTATCATTGACGACATCTCCCGCTACCAATCCAAAACGCGCTTCGTATGGGTTTCCGAATAACGCGTCAATGATGTCTTTGCGCATCATATCGAGTTGCTCGTCCGTTGCCGTCTGCGGATCGGCAAACCCCATGGCTTTAAAGTTGTCTGAAACTGCTCCTTCCCATAAAGCAAAATCGATGGTTTCCGGCAAAGGACCGGTCGGCTGAATGACGGGCCATTTCCAAGAGGCGATGCTTGGCGTACCTTGTGGATAATGATGGTAGTAAAACTGGGGAAGTTGTACTTCATTGAGCGGAATCGAATAGCCCGTTGGTTTGGACATAAAAAGGGTTCGTTCCGGAGGAAGTTCGATCTGGTACTGACCTTGAGCATTTGTGATGACCACATCGATGCCATTGGAGACTTTTACGCCTTCGATGCCTCCTTCACCCGAATCTCGAAGACCATTGTGGTTAAGATCCAAGTAGACCGTACCTCGAGCTTGCATCGATTGCCCCGCCATCGGAAATGGGGTACCCAGACACCATACGAATAGGATCAATAGTGGAAAAATAGTGTTTGGCATTGTAGATCTCTTGTTCTTTGAATTACTTTATCTTATTGAGGCGAAATTGCCCACCACCCACTAAATGCGTCACCTTACCATCGGCTCCAAGAACAAATTCAATCTGCATGCCGTTGCCCGCCTGAAAAAACTTTTGCGGCGTTTCCGGCCAGATCTTGTCGACATTGCCCGTCCAAAGCTCCCGCAGCTGTAAGTGAGTATCTTCCATGAATATTTCCACCGCAATCTGGGCATCCATCCGGTAAGTTCCGACGAATTCTTTTAATTCTTCCGCGGGCAGTTCGATCGTATTTCGATAGTCCGGCTCGAAAACATTCCACCCGTATACATTGGAAATGGCACGGCCAATCTCATTACCCAAAGCTCCGCCATTATCCCCATTCGTCATGATGACATATCCTTGCCGATACGGTTTGACGAAGGCATAAAGATGGCAGCGAAAGCCATTGTTTGCTCCTCCGTGAGAAAAAGACAATTGGTGCTTATCTACGTCCAAGGATGGGCCCAGTCCCCAATCATTCAGATGTGGGGTAAGCATTGCCCTTACGCTTTTGCGAGATAAAAAATGGTTCTCCTTGCCGTCATAGGCATTTTGGATGGCAATGGCAAACTTGGCGAGATCAGTCGGCGTTGTCCACAGACCTGCGGCAGCCATTTCGGGATAGGAATGCCAGTCTCCTTCTATGACCGCTCCGAGTCCATTGTGGGCGCGGGATGCCTGTGCATGCCACTTCTCGGGAAGCGGTTGTTCGTAGGTACTGTTGGTCATGCCAACTTTTTTTAACACCTCCCTTTCCATATACTCCGAAAAAGCGAGCCCCGATACATCAGATACTGCCTTTTGCATAACGGTGTAACCTCCCCCCGAATAACGCCAGATGGTTCCCGGCATGGTATCGGGTCGAATGGCACCTGTGTTGGCCGGTTGGCTCCCATTCAGCACATCTATGGTCGTGGGCCAATCAACACCTCTCGCGTATCCCGGAAAGCCGTGAATCGTCATCCCTGCGGAATGAGTGACCAGACCGCGTAAGGTTACTTTCTTTTCTTCGGTAAACTTCGTTTCCGGAATTTTCCAGTCCGTTAGGTATGCATTGACATCCGCGTCCAAATCCAATTGGCCAGCCTCGACCATTGCCAACATTCCAGAAGCTGCTACCGGTTTGCTGATGGAAGCTGCCTGAAACATCGTTTCCGGAAGTACGGGGGTGTTGGCGGAAGCATCGCTGTAGCCATAAGTACGGACCCATTGAATCTCGCCGGCATCGAAAAACGCGATGCTGACACCCGGTACTTTATAATGCTCCATTCTTTCCGTCAGCGCAAACTGTTCTTCATGACCATTGATTACAATAGAAGGTAACAATCCGGATTCAATCTTGGTGATTTTACTCTGGTGATCGGGAGATTGTCCGTTTAAACAGGAATGGATAATCGGCAATAGTAACAACAACAGACAAGTTGGAAATAATGAACGGCTCATTTTTCATTTTTTAATGTATGCAACGTGCAATTTTTGAAAGGTAATCAATTATCCAACTTGATAAAAACTAAACACGCTCATCATTTACAGAATTTGTAAATCTTTTCAACTATTTTAAATAATGCATTTTCTCCCCATCCATAAAATCTTATGTCTAGGATGATCAAAAGAATCTTGTTGGCCAGCTTGTTCATCGGGGCTTGCCAATCGTGCTCAGAAATAAAGAACCAGGAATCGGTAATCCAGGAATACCAAGATGGCTTCCCGCATGGGAACATTCCTAGGGAGAAACCGCACATGCCCATGAGTGCGGCGATGAACCGGGTGTACGATGGCAGCTACACCGGGTTAGAAAATGTCACTAATGAGCTGTTCTCAAGATTTAAATACACACCATTGGAAGGTTTTGATTACCACGGACACGACGGTACGGTTTCTCGTAGAGATGCGACGAAAATCATTCGCTTCAATGGCAAATACTACGTTTGGTATACGCACCGACAGACGGCCGTTCCTCCCGATACCAACGGAGGGAACGACACCATTCCATCCAGAGACTGGGACTTGTCTGAAATATGGTACGCAACGAGTGAAGATGGTTTTACCTGGGAAGAGCAGGGAGTAGCAGTACCCAGGCTGGAAAAGCCCTATCCGGGCTGGCGCTCCGTCTCCACCCCTGACATCCTGGTATACCGGGGTAAATACTACCTCTACTATCAAGCCTATACGTTGATGCCAGGAGGTCCGGGAACCAGTGCAACCAATGGGGACGACTGCCCGGTCGCCGCTTCGGTTGCCCATTCTCCGGATGGTCCTTGGACCCCTTCGAATAGGGTCGTATTGGACAACGGACCGGCGGGAACCTGGGACCAATACGTCATCCACGATCCCTACCCCTTGGTCTACAACGGCAAAATCTACCTGTATTACAAAGGAGAAATGGGAGGGAGCCCCAAAGTACGCGCTCAGGGATTGGCCTTTTCTGAAGACCCTTTTGGCCCTTTCGAAAAACATCCACTGAACCCCGTCATTAACTCCGGACACGAAACTGCTCTATTCCCCTTTAAGGAAGGTATTGCCGCCCTGGTGAGCCGGCACGGCCTCGAGCACAATACCATCCAATACGCCCCGGATGGCGTGAACTTTGAAATAGCGGCAATCTCGGCCTTATTTCCGATCGCTCCGGGAGCCTACATCCCGGATGCTTTTGCCGATAACGGCAATGGCCGCGGCATTACCTGGGGGCTTTGTCATTTCCGCAACATCAATATCGAAGAAGGAAAAAGTCATAGTATCCTCGCCAGGTTCGACTGCGACCTCAGCCTCGATCTTCACGATCCCGAGATGAAAGAATCCGATATCTTCAATGACCCAGAGATCAATTTCAAATTTGGACTCAGTGAAGAACAACGGCGGCGAATCGAACGTCAATAAAGAACCTTCATCAAAATTTCAGATGCTTATTGAGAAATGGGAGGACTCTCGTAGAAAATCGGCCATTGGCACCCCAGTATCGATTCTGGGGATCGCCGGCAAACTCTTCCGCTTCATGATTTACGCCAAATTCCATCAATTTTTTGCTAAACCGTCGGTTGGAAATTACATGTGCTTGCGTTTGGTCGAATCTTGCCCAATCAAAGGCAATGGCTCGCAGTCCCCGGAGGTTTTCTGCATATTCGTCGAGCCTTTCATCAAGGTGAAAGAGCTGAAGTTCCTTACGGGCATTTTTTGCGTGGAATGCCAATGCTCCACTATCATCTTTTTCAAATAGGAAGTCTGCGTAGAGCGGAGGCCTGTTGGGATTTGGCAGAAAAGCCTGGCAAATGCTGGCAAAAATCTGAGTCCTGCCACTCCCTTCCAAGTCCTTGTAAGAAGATGCCAAAAGGATCTTCTCCCAATCTACATCTAGATGCGACCGAGGAAGATAACCGGAGCCGGTGGCCACGGGATGGAGCGCATAAACAACACTAAATAGTTGCGGGTAAGACATGGCCAGTTTCAATGCCCCTCTACCACCTAAGAAATAACCGATCACCGCCCTGCTGCTTTCCTCCGGAATCGTCCGGTAGTTGGCATCTACATGAGGGACTATTTCCTTGCAGATAAAATCCAACCAATATCCGCTGGTACTGGAATTCTCAAATAGGCTTCCGATCGTGGGAGAAGTGAAATCGGCGACCACCAAGATGAGTTCTCTGCATCGATTATTTTCAATCTCCCGATCCACAATTTCCGCTGTCTTACAGTCGGACAAGACGACATCCGGACTTTCGAAGATGTTGTGCAAATAGTACACCACCGGGTATCTTTTCCGAGTATTGAAATAATCAGGAGGAAGATAAACTCGGATCCCTCGTTCGGTATTAAGGCCGATCTTATTTTGGGATAAGGTCTTGGAATAAATAGTATCGCTCTTGATGGTCCCATTCATCGAATACTGGGCAATCACCTCGGTGCATAAGGACACCATCAAGGTTAGAAAGCCAATCAAATAAGGGACTTTTTTGAAATAGAAATTCATATTCAAATACTTTCATCTGTATATTCTTTTTTTAAAAGACAGTTTTTCAGTTAATTAAGGAAATTTTCTTTGACTACTTAAGAGAGTAAATTTTCATCTTCGTGCTCGA
>JANQRV010000215.1 GCA_028284395.1 Saprospiraceae bacterium | reverse complement strand
CCATCGATAAAATCCCCGAAAAATCCTTCGAACGCCGATTGGGGGAATCCAAACGCGCCCTGGAAGAAGCCCGAAAATGGGGCGTCACCACGGTCCAGGACATGTCGCCGCTCGATCAGGTCGACATCTACAACCACCTCCTGGAAAAGGGCGAACTGACCTGCCGCATCAATTTTAGTCCCGCGCGCCTATCCGAATATCAATCCATGATCCAAAAGAACTGGACCATCGACCGGAAAGCCGCCAACGGACCGCAACCCACCGGTAGCGAATGGATCAACTTCGGCACCCTCAAAACCCACATCGACGGCATCATGGGCGCCCGCACCGCCCTCTTCAATCAGCCCTACTCCGACAATATGAAGGAAAACGCCAATTGGCGGGGCAGTTGGCGCGAATTCTCCAAAGACATGCCCTCCTTCAAACAAATGATCCTGGCCGCCGACAGCGCCGGCATCCAAATGCGCATCCACGCCATCGGCGACCGCGCCAACTCCCTCCTGCTCGACATCCTCGACACCATGAGCTACGTCAATGGCGAGCGCGACCGCCGCTTCCGCCTCGTCCACGCCCAGGTCATCAGCCCCGAAGACTTCCCCCGTTTCAAAGGCCGCAACATCGTAGCGGAAGTACAGCCCTACCACGTCACCGACGACATGCGCTGGATGGAAACACGCATCGGTTATGAACGCTGCAAGGGGGCTTACGCCTTCAAAACCCTGCGCGATAACGACTGCATCCTCTCTTTCGGCTCCGATTGGCCGGGCACCAACGCCTCCTACTACCCCATCAATCCCCTCATGGGCTTGTATGCCGCCGTCACCCGGCAAACCATCAATGGCGAACCGGCAGCAGGCTGGTTTCCCGATCAAAAGATTGAATTGGAAGAAGCCCTGCGGGCCTATACCTGGGGCGCTTCCTTCGGTGCTTTTGAGGAAAAGGTCAAAGGAACGATTGAGGTAGGGAAATACGGAGACTTTGCGGTCTTGGATACGGATTTGTTTGAGACCGAGCCTAAGGAATGGCTGGAGGCTGGGGTGGTGTGGACGATTGTTGGGGGGAAGGTGGTTTATGAATCCCTGTAGTTCTTAAATTTTAACCATCGGCGATGTCGGTGGTGATTACCATGATTATTTTTTTTGTGAAAAAATTGGTTATTGGAGCATCAAGTTACCAAAACCATTTTACTTTTTATTAAGCGAATCATGTCTTCTTTCGAGGCTTTGTCGACGAGCCAGGATTTGATCCATCCCTCCGCAATAGAACGCGTAATTTCTGATAAAACAAGGTCGATGACCAGTTCGTCGAATGATGCTTCCAGGTCATTTGATTCAAATGTATCCAGATATCCCGATACGTAGATTTCCTGAGCTTCATCGGAAGTGGTCTGCAACAGACGAATACCCCGATTTTGATCAGCTACCAACGCTGTGAAAATCGGATTTCCATCACGTTCCTTTTCCCCATCCGTGAGATAGACATTAATGTATGGTCTAAACGAAAATCCGTATTTGAGCGAAAAACCATCGAGTAAATCTTGCCACATCATTTGTGTGGCGTCGTAGACAATGGGGTCTTCCAGGAATTTTTCGTATGCGTGCATGTTGGTCATGAAACCTAAAAGTATTTACCGAAGTAATAAATCGTTAATACAAATAATGCTAAACACAGGAATGCAGTTCCCGATTTTATCTCAATATCGATCCGAACATCTCTAGTTCTCCTATTTAAAAAGGTTTTACTCTTTGGAGCATCCAAACCATTCGCATTCCTGATGTAACGTTGAGCTTGTTCTAATTGCCTTTCACGCTCCTCAAATTCTTTCTTAGTCAAAAGTGTCTTTAATTTTTCCAATAGGCTTAAACCATCTTCTTTACTCAAAGGTTCATCTTGATTCCAAGTAACGCTCTTCTCTGTCTCCTTTTCTCCTCCTTGAGCTTGAATTCTTCCGCGATGTTTTTTCTTACCCATATCATCATTGGTCGATCCAGGATGAATATACAAATTTTTCTATAACTCCTAAAAAAGTCAAGCCGCTGAATCATTGTGATTCAGCGGCTTGGAGATAATTTGTACCCGGATTCACTCCCTTTTGAACCTTTGATTTCTTTTTTTGAGCGGAAGCAGAATCACAGTTAGAATTCGTCTTCACATGCATTCGGTCCGAATTGAAATTCAAAAAGGCAAGGTTTTTCCTTTTTTAGTTGTGCCTCGATTTTCGGGTCAAGATTCTTGGTTTGGTAAAGAGTTCTGGCTCGCTTGAGTTGATCTATACTGAAATTTTGTACATTTTCTAGATTTGAGAAGCTGAAGTCAGTCCAGGTTAGGTTGGCACCTTCCATATCGACACCATCGAGGTTGGCACCAATAAAGTATGCTATAGAAAGATCGGCTGCAACGAGATAAGCGCCACTAAGATCAGCATCCTGCAGAAAGGCACTTTTAAGGTTGGCATTGTAAAGATGAGCACCTTTAAGGTTTGCTTGTCGAAGATCGGCTTCACCAAGGTCAGCATCTTGAAAATTTGCAGCTTCATAAATTTTACTATAAGTCTTAGAGTCTAATTTACTTCTCAGCAAAGACAGCAAGAGCTGTCCTCTTTCAGGGCTAACGGCTTCCTTAATAAGCGAATCTCCAACTAAATATCGATAAGGCAAGAATCCTTGGCTAAGCGCCGCAATCCTTCCAATCAACGCGTCACTTAGAGAATAGCCTAACGAATCTATATGAGAAGGGTCTTTCTTCTGCTCCGTAATTTCCCGGTCCATCTGATCAATAATATTTCCCATCAAAAACACCAGAGAACTCCTCCGATTCGCCTCATCCAAATTCACCTGGGTTTTGAAAATCTCATTCTGAACTTCGAATTGCTTGTTCTGCTGCTGCATTATCCGATTGGCCTTAAATGCGATCCATAAAGAAGCAATGGCAACAATACTGGAACCCAGAGCCAGAACAACTGCTGCTCCTTGAGAAATGAATAGGATATATAATAGTGATTTTATCGACGCAGCTTTCTTTTCAAGGTCCTTTCCTCGGACACCAAATCTCAGGAAGTTGAGTATGGAAGCACCTAATCGGTGTTCCTGGCTAATAACTTTCGTTTCTAGCTTGCTCAATTTTTCTTTGAGTTCTTTGACTTCAAGGTTCTCGTCTTTTTTGGGTTCTTCGTTTTTATTCATTTGGATCAGTTATGCAGCCTTGTTCGGTAAAGAGGCATGGTTTCTTTTGGCTGAGTTCTTTTTCGATGGTGGAGTCGAGGTTTTCCCATCTGGAAAGTAGCCTAGCAGATAGCAACTGGTCAACAGTAATTAACAGTACTTCATCAAAGTTGGCTCCGCTAAGGTTGGCTCCATTAAGGTTGGCTCCACTAAGATAGGCTTCGCTAAGACTGGCCTCGTAAAGAAAGGCTCTAGAAAGGTTGGCTCCAACAAGGTTGGCCTCGCTAAGTTTTGCCCCAGATAAATTAATTTCTCCAATCACCGAGTAAGAAAAATCGCCATCCTTAACAATCGTATTTTGAGTAATTGAATCCAAATTATTTTCCATCAAAGCAATGAAAAATTGCCCTCTTTCAGGGCTTACCAATTCAGAAGACAAACTATTTCCTTCCATGATCCGGTATGGCTTAAATGCCCGACTAAGCCCAATAATCCTACTAATTAGAGGTTGACTAAGCTTATACTTAACACTATCCGGATGATAACCCGGCTCCTTCTTCAAAGAACCCCTTTGTTCCTTAATTTCATCATCAACCTTATCCAATACGTTGCTCATGAGAAATACCAAAGAACTCCTCCTATCCGCCTCCAACAAATTATTCTGAAGATCAATTTTCTGATTCTGAAGATCAAACTTTTCATTCTGCCTTTCCAACAACTTATTCTGATTCATCAACAACCATATCGGCACAATTGCTAATATAAACCCTATCACAGCTATCCTCGTCAACCGCTTAATCACATTCGCAGCCAATTGCCCTTTCGTAGTGGGATTGAGTTTCCCTTTTTCGAGTTCGACAAAAAATTGATCAGCAGAATCGACCAAATTGGGGCCCAGGAACATATCGAGCCCAGATTTGAGATACCAGTTTTTTCCGTAGACCCTTTTTGAAAAGAGAAACCAGACTAAGCCTAATATGGCGATTCCGCCAACGATCATTAGGATTACGGAAACGATGGGCCAGAAATTTTGGAAGAGGAAGTAGATTCCGGCTCCGATTGCAGCCAGTATTAAAAGAAACCCTAGGCCGGTGGCGAGGGTTGTTATATTTTTTAGGTTACGGTTCATTTACTGGGGATTGTTAGGTTAAAACTTCAATTAGTCAGTACTTTTATCAAGCCAAATTAGATATTTGAAAGACCACCAAAAAGCCAAAGATACAATGGCAAAAAGGGTTATCCCCGCTACCAATCCAACCACTTCATTGTTAGATAGAAATGCTCGATTAATTACTGCAAAACACATCACCATTAAAACAACGGTAATCAAGGGGAGAAAAAATAACCCGCAAAAAAACAAAGTTGATCCACTTTCCTTCAAATCATTTTTACCGCTCACTAACCCGAAATATATTCCAAGCGGAAATATAACAGGCCAAAACAAGGAGAGTATTAGCATGGAGGATGCAGTTTTACCGTTCTGATCACCACTAGGTAAAGACATCAAAAATCGATAAAAGAAACTACCGACTATCACAAAGAAGAATATACACGACCTCAACCACAATGGGATTGTAACATGAAATGCCCATTCAATTGGCCATGATATTAAACAGTTCATCAAATAATCCACCGTATCAAACCACTCCTGCAAGAGCTTGTGCCACTTGATTTTCCAATTGAGGTCTGAATCATCAATCAGATTGATAAAATCCGCAGCCTGAATCATAAAAGTGATCGGCCAGCCAATTACATTAATGTAATAAAGAATTTTTTTCTTGAGATTGGGGCTCTCTTCCATAGGTTAGGGATTGGAAAGTATAACGAAATGCTATCTACGGTTTATTGCACATCAAAAATTTGATTAGGGCTACTAACTTTATCAACTTTGGTTTCGTAGAATGGAACATCGATTGCCATCAAGAATAACCTAGTCAAGTTCGCGTACAAAAGGAATATGGATGTCTTATGGTTTGGCCATGCTAGAGCGTGTATGGTCAAAGGCGATACCCTGCACCAATTCCTATGATGGCTTTTTATCACTTTATGGAATTGATGAAGAAGACTTGGATTATGATGCTGCTCACAAACAGTATCATAGCTTAATGAAGCCATTCAAAAGTTGTTAGGCTATGCCAGCAAGCTAGAGGAGTTATTAAATAATGCAGAGGACAAATATTTCCGAGGTAAAATTGATGACTCGACTTATAAGAAGTGGTCCGGGATTTATAAACGGGATCTCAAGGAAAAAAGATTGAAGTGGAAGATTTAGAGGAGGATAAAACAAAACTAACGACGAAATTCCTAAAATACTCCTCACTATTGACTGATATCCGGAAACTCTACGATACCGCGGACTTGGACAGCAAACAGGTGTTCATCCGGATATTATTTCCATCGGTTCTTTACAAGCTGGACCAAGGTTTCAGCATTGATGTCATCAATTCGCTTTTTGAGCACAAACTTGGAAGTATCAAGGAATTAAAGATAGTAGATAAAATAATAAAAGCCCCCGAAAGTGCTTCAGGGGCCATTAGTACCCGGAGCGGGACTTGAACCCGCACGGGCCGAAGCCCACAGGATTTTCTTACCAACTACAGTTTTCACTGCTATGTTCTTTATAAAGAACACATTTGTGGTCTGGACTTTCTCTTTACCGTATTCTAGTGACTAGAACTTAGGTACCTCCCGTCAAGTCTCTACACCTTCCCTAAAAAGTTTAGGGCTTGGCTCGGGATTACCATATTCGTTTTGAATGAAGGCTTCCCCGAATTTGAGAGGTTCTACTCCCGAGGTTTCCCAAGGGGCACTCAAATTGCTTTAAGTCCGGCGTGTCTACCAATTCCACCACCCGGGCATATAGACACTTTTCAAGAAGATTTCCAAAAAGAAAACCTCCACATCTAATACAAAAAAAGCCTCCACAACTGAAGGCTCATTTAGAGCGAATGACGAGACTCGAACCCGCGACCCCGACCTTGGCAAGGTCGTGCTCTACCAACTGAGCTACATTCGCATAATTGCTAAAATTCTATTTCAAAAGAACTTTATCCTTTCGGGATGGCAAATATAGTATAATTAAATACTTTCTGTCAAGAAATTTCAATAAATTTTTTCACATCGCTTTTGATGATGTCTTTGATGCTGTGATGCTGCGATGGCCTTGGCGGCCTCCTTGATACTGGGATACTTTGATGGGCCCATCATAGCATCCAGGTCGCCGCTAAGGCGACCGAAGCATCCAGGCAATCGATAAGATTGCCGTAGCATCATAGCTTTAACAACAAACCCCCACGAGAAAGTTCCCGTGGGGGTTTGATCTTTTTGAGCAAGTGGGCAGAATCGAACTACCTTCTTCTGACTGGTGGCCAGCTATTCTACCATTGAACTACACTTGCATTGGTAAAACTTTAATGTATCAACAACCCCCCATAGAAAAATCGACTATGGGGGGTTGGCTATTTTGAGCAAGTGGATAGGATCGAACTACCTTCTTCTGACTGGTTGCCAGCTATTCTGCCATTGAACTACACTTGCATTGGTAAAAACTATAATGACTGTTACGGGACCAATGCAGCGTAGGTTTCAATTTTTTTAAAAAAATCGTTTTTACCCTGTTACTCTATCAGTGCTCCCATGCTTGACACGGCCGAAACATTGAAGATTCCCAGTACTTCTTCGCTGGGGTCGGCACTGATCACATTGCCCGTGGTATTGGACAATGGAATGGCAAAAATGGTGTTGTCGCCATTGGCCATTTGATCGCGAGCGATGTTGAGGAAGAAGAATGCCGGTTCGTTGATGGAGTGAATTTCTACGTAGATGCTGTCGCCGGTTGCCCAGGGAGCGACGTCGTCGTTGTCTTCGGTATCGGGGTCGGGCAGGCGGTTGACCAATTCGCGGATGGGTGGAATGAAAATCAGGTTGTCCAGTTCCGCACCGGGATCGAAGCCGGCATCGAAGGCAATGTTCAACTCCTGTGGTTTGTTGAGGAATTGGCCGTTCTTCCAGGTTTTGATCCAGTAGGCGTTGCCAAGACCCAATAGGTCGCGTGCGTAGACCTGGGCGTAAATGCCGTCCGGGCCGCGTAGGTCATCGGTACGAAACTCCTGGGATATGGAGTCGATGGGTGGTACGGGTTCCAGAACGGAAACGGCGGAATAGACTTTGCCTTCGTTTTCGATGTTGAGGGTGAAAGTAGTGCCGACGGCCCCGAGGTTTTGTCCGTCTTCGGGGGTCCAGGTATAGAGGCCATCGTTTTTGTCGACAAAATTGAAAGTATTGCCTTCGCTACTGGTCACGGTGACATTGGCCCCGGTGAGGACGGTAGCGAAGGTACTTTCGAAATAGGGCTGAGATAGCGTCAATTTAATGACTTGTGGTTCGGATTTATTGTTGATCCATCCGTCGACGACCAATAGCTGGGGAGCCAGATCGGTCTCGACGTTGATGACGTCTTCACAACTATTGAACAACAGCAGCATGGCGAAGGCAGCGAGTGCCGTCGGCCAGTTGGTGATTTTTGAAATCTTATATGGAGTCATTGCTGATTAATTTTCGTTTTTAGAATTTGAAGTTGTAGGATACCGACGGAATAAAATTACCGATCACCGATAGCCGGATGGCGTCGGTGGTGATGGGTTGTTCGGGAAGCACCCGATTTTGATCCTGTCGGAAAAAGATGGAAAACGGATTGCGGCGGCTGTATAGGTTGTAGATTGAGAAAACCCATTGCCCTTGCCAGCGGCGTTGATCGTTTTTCTTTCCTTCCAGCGTTGCGGAGATATCCAACCGGTGATAGGTCGGGATGCGCACATTGTTGCGGGTGTCGTTGGCATTGTGCGGCACGACGTAACCTTGTTGCTCGAACCGGGAAGTGGGGAAAGTGGTTGGTGTCCCCGAAATCAAGGCAAAATTCGAGCTGAATGACCAGCGCTTGTTCAATTCATAAAAGGCCGTGATGCTCAAATTATGGGTCTGGTCAAAGCGCGAGGGATACCACTCTCCGCCATTGATGCCTTCGACCTGGCGTTCGGTGCGAGCCAGGGTATAGCTCACCCAGCCGCTGAATTTACCTTCGTTCTTCTTCAGCATCATTTCAAGTCCGTAAGCTCGCCCTTGGCCTTCGAGCAGATCCCCATCCAGGAATTCATTCAACAAAAGATCGGCCCCATCGATGTAATCGACCAGGTGATCCATCTTTTTGTAGTAGACTTCCGTGGAGAATTCATAGGCATTGCCGCGAAAATTCCGGAAATAGCCCACTGCCACCTGATTCGCGATCTGTGGTTGGATGTTGTTGGTACTGGGCGTCCAAACATCGACCGGCGTGGAAGCCGTCGTGTTGGAGATCAAATGGAGGTATTGGGCCATACGGTTGTAAGAAGCCTTGATCGACTGTTGGGGGTTCAACTGGTAGCGCAATGAAAAACGCGGCTCCAGGTTGGTATAGGTCTCGATGGATTCCCACTGATCGAATTCTGCAAAGGAAGTGACCGGCTGTCTTTGTCCGGCCGGTGCTTCTCCGAATTCATAGGCCCGACCTTTGCCGGTGTAATTGAAGTACGACAACCGCAGCCCGTAATTGATCTTTAGTTTCTTGCTGATATCGAGTTCGTTTTCGGCGTAGATCGCCCCTTCAATAGCGTATTTCTTGTCGAGGCTCACATCACTGGACTCACCTTCGCTGATCCCGACCGCATTGCCCGGCTCGAATTCGTAGATGATGCCCTGGCCACCGAAGCGGACTTTGTTGGAAGGGTTGATGAAGTAGGTCAATTCCGGTTTAACACTGTAGTTGACGATCTGGGCATTCCAGTCAAAACGGTTGACGGCATCTTCCCCGAAACTGATCTCGTAGTCGTAATCACTGTAGTAAAAAGTAATGTTGGAGAACAGGCGGTCGTTGAAGAGGTGGTTCCAACGCAAAGTAGCCGTACCATTTCCCCAGTTGAAACCGGCCTGTTCGCCAAAGCCGAAGTTATCGCGGCCAAAATAGCCCGAAAGAAAAAGTTTGTTGTTTTCGTTGAGGTTGACGTTGGTCTTTAACGTCAGGTCGTAAAAATTCAGTACGGAGCCATCCAAGCCACCTTCCAGGAATGGCCCGGCCAATACATCGATGTAGGACCTCCGGCCGGCGACAATAAATGAGGCTTTGTCTTTTACGATCGGGGCTTCCACGGCAAAACGACTGAAAATGGTGCCGATGCCGCCGCTCATCGCAAATTGTTTGTTGTTTCCTTCTTTCATCCGTACGTCAAGGATGGAAGACAAGCGGCCTCCATAGCGGGAAGGGATTCCGCCTTTGTAAAGCTTGACGTCCTTCACGGCATCGGGATTGAAAACCGAGAAAAAGCCGAACAAGTGTGCCGAGTTGTACACCGGTGCTTCGTCCAGTAAGACGAGGTTCTGATCGATGGAACCACCCCGCACGTTAAAACCGGAAGAGCCCTCTCCTACCGAGCTGACGCCGGGCAGTAGCTGAATACTCCGGAGGATCTCCACCTCTCCCAGAAGTGTAGGCATGCGCTGAATGGTCTTGATGTCCATGCGGTTCACACTCATTTCAAGATCGGTAACGTTGCGGTCTTCGGCTTCCGAACTGACGACAATTTCCGTCAATTCTGCCGCCGAAAGGCCCAACTCGACATCGATGGTCGTGTTTTCCGTCAGGGATACGGTCTGAGTAATGGTTTCAAATCCCAGAAAGGAAAACTCGACCTGATAATCACCCGCAGGGACCGAAATGGAATAAAATCCATATTCGTTACTGGTTGTCCCGACCGCCAGCTCCGGCACGTAGACCGTAGCGCCAATCAGGGTCTCTCCATTGTTGCCGTCTTTGATGAAACCGCTCAAAGTCAGTTTGGACTGAGCCTGGCTACAAATGGAGAAAAACAGGAGGATAAGAATTGGTAATTTCTTCACATTCATATGTTAAATTTGTTTTTACCAAGGATTGCCTGAAGGCAAAGATTTCAATTTCATAAAAACAGATCTCATTTTTCTATGTAAAAAGGACATTATCAGTTGTGAAACGTCCCAATAGTTGTATCAATTGATTGAGCTGGATGATTGTTAGAAGCGGTTACAAAAAAGTATAATATCGTTATCCGCAAAAAGGTTTAAAATGGGTATCGATTATTAGCCAATTGACATCCGCTTTTCGATAAAAACTGGTGAACAGTAGATGAATGTAAAAGAGGCTTGAACTTTCGCTGGGGTTGGTTCGTTTCCAACATATGTGTTACGATGTACAGGCCTTGACAAAATTGCGGGAAGCATACGCCAAAAGACGGGCGAAAAATGAAGCTTCCGCCGAAGCCATCGAAGAAGAATTAAACAACTACGAAGGGCTTCCTCCCCTATTCCATGCCTCTGGTTTTTCCCATCCGGACTTGTTGGTCTTCACAAATGAAGCTCCCATGAAACCTCAGTTCTACAATTGGGGACTCATACCCTTTTGGATGAAGGATGAAAAAAAGGCGCTCCAGCTGAGCCATAAAACGCTGAATGCGCGGGGCGAAACGATTTTCGAAAAGCCCTCTTTCCGCGAAGCTGCCAAACGAAGACGTTGTCTGGTCATGATCGACAGTTTTTTCGAACACCATCACGCCGGCGGAAAAACCATTCCCTTTCGGGTCAGTCTGAAGAATGAAGAACCCATGGTATTGGCCGGTCTGTGGGAACGCTGGACCCACAACGATGTCACCAAATACACCGTTGCCATCGTCACCACACGGGCCAATCCGCTCATGGCCAAGATCCACAATAATCCAAAGTTGCCGCAGCCCAGAATGCCCTTGATCCTGCCCAAAGAACT
>JANQRV010000422.1 GCA_028284395.1 Saprospiraceae bacterium | reverse complement strand
AACCATCAAAAGCGACCACCTGAGAATTGCAAACAAGTCGCTGCCCATTGGCAAAACCTATCGTGCATCTCTTTATCGGCAGTTATTCTGACCATAACTTAGTCTACCTGGCATGGAATCGGTTCAAAATCAGTTTATGCCGGGTCTTGACACCGGTCGATTCCGCATGAACAATGTAAATGCCATTGGTAAGATGCCCCACGGAAATAGGTTCACCCGGGGGACTCGCGTATTGTTCAATCACCAACCTTCCGCTGATATCATACACCCTAATATCCACTTCATCATCGGTGCCATTGGTGATCGCAAATCGATCCTGCGTCGGATTGGGATAGAGAACATGATCCAATTCGTCCTCCGCACAGACTTCACGTGGCAACGGCCACAGGTTTTTCGCACCACACTCCTGAAGCACTCCATGAATCTCGTCGACCGGCACAGCACGCCGGTTTTCGGTGATGAAGCCAGTCAAAAAATTGCCGCTCTGCACAACCGGATTAAAGGGTCTGCCGTAACCCACGAATTCATGGTTCTGGTTCCGGTATTCACCCGCTTCTTCAAAGTCGAAAAGTGGGTTGACCACTTTAGCAGCATGGAAAAGAATGGTTTGACCCACCGCACCCATAAATTCCGATCGGTATCTGATCAAGACGCCGGTACAGTTAAAATCCGGCCGATTGTAAACCTTGATCACGCACCGGGATTCTTCCCCCTGATAGACCGTAAACAGCTGCATGATTAGACCGTGCTCAAAATATTCCAGGATTCTCCCCCTGGCAATCAGCGCCTCTTCAACCTGGGTTACTCGGCAAAAGGGCTGTTCACTAGCATCGAAACTGCAAGCGGCAATCGGAACATGAACACTAAACCAAATGCCTAGGACCATTAAGGCTCTTCTCATGGTGTTTTTACTAGGCTAGACCGACCCAAAATCCGGAAAGGTTGGGGAATTTTAATTTTTTTTTCGAGCCATGGGTTACAAAATACGGGCGCTTGACTCTTTAGGGCACAAAACACTTGATGAGTAGTGGACAAATATCAACACTTTAAAACGGAAGACTTCCTGGAAGACGAGTACTTCAGACAATGGATTTTCCATCCCGATGAAGAAACCAACGTTTTTTGGCAACACGTCATCGACTCTTTCCCCGATCAGAAAGTCGCAATTACAGAAGCAAAAGATCTACTTCAAAGTATAGGGAGTTTTTACAGCGCAAAGATTCAGGACGTTGGCCAGCAGAAAGCCCAAACTTCCTTTAGAAAATTGGCGGCCAGAATCGATCGGAAATCAAAGCAAAAAATCGCCCGGAGAAAAAGACTTATCAGTTGGGCAGTAGCTGCCTCTACCCTTCTTCTAGTGGGTTTTGGGAGCCTGTTCTTTCTTCAACAGGAAATACCGGCCCATGCCAACATTTATCAAACCAGCAATGGGAACCGCCTGAGCTTCCAATTACCGGACGGCTCAAAAGTTCAATTAAATGCCAATTCCACCCTGGAACTAGACGCTGAAAAATGGGAGAAAGGCAATGTCAGGGAAATATGGTTGGATGGCGAGGCCTTTTTTGAAGTAGAAAGAGAAGGTGATGGCACCAAGTTCATCGTGAATGCCGGAGGGATGAATATTGAAGTTCTGGGAACACAATTCAATGTTCGGGCCCGCGACGAAACTGCAGAAGTCGTTCTGGAAGAAGGAAAAATTGAACTCTCAATCGCCAACGAACAAAAGATTGAAATGCAGCCCGGGGATTATGTGTCCTATGAAAGAAAACAAGGTAAGGTACAATCCAAAAAAGTAAAAGCAGCCGACTACTCTGCCTGGAAAGACGGCATGGCCGTCTTTAACAATTCCCTCCAGGAAGTCGCACGCGAACTTGAAATTCTATACGGTATTGAATTCCAAATCGAAAATGAGACCCTGCGGGATCGACCAATTCAGTTGTCGGCCCCTTCCGACAGCCTCGAACTTGTATTAGAGACCCTTGAGTTGCTTTATTCCAAAGAAATTTCCATCAAAAGAGAAAACGACAAGATCACTATTTATTGAAACAAGTCAATCAATCACAATTATGTTTAAAAATTTACTCTTCATCCTTTTGGCACTGGCTTCCCTTCCGCCATTGGGCCTGGGGCAAGCCTTTGCATGGAATGGACCGGGAATTCCACAGTTGCAATTACCGGCTGAGAAAACATCGCTGATCAGTGTTCTGAATCAATTAGCGACGAAACATAATATCTATTTCAGCTACGACATCCAGGCGCTGGAAAAAGTGACCGTCGTAGCCGATCAAGCGGTCGAAGCCCGCAGTGCTGAACAGGCTTTGCAAATTCTTTTGAAGGAAACCCCGCTCGATTTCAAGAAAGTCGGCGCCAACAATTATGTCATCTTCCAGGCGCGGAAACGGCTTTCGAAGAACCAAAAGCGCTTGGATAGATCGGACAAAAAGAAGTCCCTTTCTGTCAGGAAATTGAACCGGAAAAAGAAGCAACCGGCATTGATGGTTAACTCTGAATCTCCAGCCGTAAAACCGGTCATCACCCCCAAAAAAGAAAAATTGATTACCGGTGTCGTAGTCGATGAAGGAGGTCAACCTCTGATTGGTGCTACAATCCAGTCTCAAAAAAATCCCGGAATTGGTGCAGTGACCGAACTCGATGGAAGTTTTCAACTGGACCTTCCCTCTCTCAATGACTCATTGGTGATTTCCTATACCGGTTACAAGACCGCTATTCTGGCCATTGCGGGCCAAAGCAATCTTACCATTTCTCTGGAGCCTGATTTTCACACCATCGACGAAGTCGTAGTAGTGGGTTTCGGAACACAAAAGAAGCGTTTCACCACCGGCGCTATTTCAAAAGTCAAAGGAGAGGATCTCCAAAATGCCACCCAGACTACCATCGAAGGAGCACTGCAAGGACGCGTCGCCGGGGTTCAAGTAACTACCTCCGACGCTATGGCCGGGTCGCCGGTTACCATCCGGATCCGTGGTACTTCCTCGATCGTGGCCAGTAGTGAACCACTTTACGTGGTCGATGGCGTCCCGGTCGTTTCCGGCAACTATTCGGAAAACAATGCCAATACCTGGCGATTGGCAACTGCTCATGAGTCAAATGCCCTATCACAATTGAATCCGGCTGATATCGAATCCATCGAAATCTTAAAAGATGCTTCTGCTGCTGCTATCTATGGTTCCAGGGGAGCTAACGGTGTGGTATTGATCACAACCAAGCGAGGCAAGAGTGGCCGCACAAAATTTGACATCGGCTACCAACACGGCTTCTCTAAAGAAACCAACCGGATTGAGATGCTGGATGGCCCCACCTATTTGGCTCTGGCCAAAGAGGCCTGGTCCAACAGCAATGAAGATGCACAAACGGACGACGATCCACGCAACAACAATCGATACGACACGAGCAACGATTTCCAAAGGTTCTGGAGCGCCATACTCCCCCCTGGACTATCGCGCGAAATAGCGGAAAACACATCGACCGACTGGATCGATCACGCACTTCAAGACGGCGAATTCCAGGAAATGAATCTGGCGGCTTCCGGCGGAAGTGATAAAACCACTTTCTACATTGGCGGTACCTATCGCGATGAAAAAGGCATATTCGTCGGCAACAATTTCAAGCGGTACAATACCCGGGTCAATCTTGATCACCAACCAAGTGATTTTCTGAAATTGGGTGCACGAACCGCTTTTACCGTAACCGACAGCGACATCATTCCCATTTCCTGGGCAGGGGGGCTAGGTACTGCTCAAAGTCAAGCATTGCCTTTTTGGCCAATATTCAACGAAGATGGCACCTATTTCAACGCGCAATCCGGAAACAACGTAGTCGCCGAGTTGGCCAACACCGAGATGAGTCAGCGAGGAACTTCCATCCTGGGTAATGTTTACGCCCAACTGACTTTCCTGAAAAATTTCAATCTCCGTTCGGAATTTGGCGTCAATAATATTTACAAAAAAGAATTCTATTATCGGTCGGCCATCATCGAGCCGGAAGCAATCGCGACTTCCGTCCTGTCGGAAACCAGAAACTGGAATACCAACAATACACTTTCATATACCAAGACTTTGGGGAAACATTCATTCGATATTCTCGTTGGTATGAATGCCACCAGGAACGATTTTTTTGCCAACGTTATTGACGGAGAGACTTTTCCCAATCCATCTCTTCGAAATCCTGAGAATGCTGCCAACCAAACGGCCTCTATCCAAACAACACAATTCAGCTTCCTATCTTACCTCGGACGATTTAATTATCGTTTCAATGACCGCTATTTACTAGGGTTCAGCATGCGGCGGGACGGTTCTTCCCGGTTTGGCAGCGCCAATCGTTGGGGAACCTTCCCCGCTCTCTCCCTAGGATGGATCCTGTCGGAAGAAGGTTTTCTGAGAAACTCCAATACCCTTACTTTTTTGAAATTGAGAGCCAGTTACGGTGTTACGGGCAATGCGGAAATCGGCAATTTTGAGTACTTCGGAGCTTTTGCTACCAATAATTACGTCGACATGCCCGGCATTGTCGTTCAAGAGATCGATAACAATTCCCTGAGTTGGGAATCGACCCGACAGTTTGACATCGGCTTGGATTTCGGACTGTGGGAAGGCCGCGTAGAAGGAGGAATTGATGTTTATCTAAAACAGACGGATGATCTGCTAACAGAAGTTGACGTTTCCGGGTTATCCGGTGTTGGAAGGGTCACCAACAACATTGGATCACTGGAAAATCGGGGGTTTGATTTTTCTCTGACAACGCATAATTTGGCGGGTGCCCTTCGATGGTCTACAAATTTCAACTTGGCTTACAACATCAATGAAATCACAGATTTAGGCGGCCGTGACTTCATCGCGGGTCAGGTCTTTGGATTGGGAGCCGTTGCCGTAGGCTACCCCGTGGGTGCACGATTTACTGTTCCCTGGGGAGGCATTGCCTCCAATGATATGATGTTGACGGTGACCGACAAGGAAACCGGCAATCCCACGGAAATTCAAGTGAAGGGCGGCGACGAATTGTTCATCAATCAGTTTGGAGAATTGACCAATATTTACGACCCTAATGATCAGGTGTTTACCGGTAACCCCACTCCGCAATGGACCGGTGGTATAACCAATTCATTTTCCTGGAAGAATTTCGACCTTAATGTCCTATTCACCTTTGCAATGGACCACGGTCTGTCCAATGAAGAACAGCGCTTCCAGTACAACGGCTTTGGCTTTGGCTGGACGATGTGGGCAAACGCCGTTGATCGGTGGCAGCAGCCAGGAGATCAAACGAACATCCAACGGCTCACCTGGTCGCCGGAACGACCCGCGTCCACCAGATTCATCTATGATGCTGATTTCATTAGGCTCAAAGACGTGACCATAGGGTACAATCTGCCTGCCACCCTCTTAAAAAAGTGGAAGCTATCCAACTTCCGGATCTATGCAAAAGGAACGAACCTCGCCACATTTACCGACTATCCGGGATGGGACCCCGAATACAACCGAGATGGAGCCGGTAACGTCGGCCAGGGTAAATCCTGGTTACCCTCTCCTCAGGCCAGGAGCATTTCTTTCGGGATCAATGCCTCCTTTTGATCGATGGGTTAGGATCGTATCACTTTAAAAGTCAAGCAACATGAAAAATTCAATTTATAAATTCCAACGCCTTTGTTTGCTGGTCCTGGCAATGACGACTTGGTCGTGTAATGATTTCCTGGACCTCGAACCGGAAACCAGCCTTTCAAGTGCCGTCGCCCTGGACAACATTGAAGGTGTAGAAGCTGCCATCAATGGTGCCTACAGTGTCCTTCAATCAGATTGGGTAGAACGTCAGTTTGTTTTTGCCGAATGCCTAGCTGGAAATGTCTTTGAAGTCAATGCCATCAACAATACCAATTATCAAGACGCCCTGCGTCACCAAACTTGGACCGACCTCTTCAATACCGCCAATTATCTGTGGGACATGTCATTCCGAGCCATTGATCTAGCCAACCAAGTGATTCAGGCTGTCCCGGAAATTCCCGAGCCTAATCAGCAAATCAGCAACGACAAAAAGCGACTGATCGGAGAAGCGTACTTCCTGCGCGGCATGAACTATTTTGTCTTGAATCGGTTCTGGGGACAGCCGCGAAATGGACTGTCTGTCCCCATGCCGCTGGAGCCCTATCAACCCGAGAACACCCCCAGTAGAGCGACCATTCAAGAGGTACAAAACCAAGTCATTGCCGACTTGAAAGAAGCGGAAATCCAGATGGCCGGCGTCGAAAGCAACAGCAACCGTGCAACCATTTGGGCGATCAAAGGGCTGCTGGCAAGAGTCTACTTCGAATACAAGGACTATCCGAATGCCGCGGCTTATGCCGATGATGTCATTCGAAACGGTCGAGTGGAGGGCAAAAAATTGGCACTGCTTAGCGGCGACCTCTCCCCACTCTACAGTGCATCGGTTACGACGGAAAACATTTTCACATTTATGGCGACACCACGCGACCGAGCCAATAACCGCCTGTTCGAAATGTTCAGTCTCGAAGGCAGTAGTGCCGTCGAGTTGTCCATGTCTGCTCCCTTTTGGAGAATCATTTCCAAAAGCAAAAAGGATTTGCGAATCGAACAATTCCATGAAGATTTCAACACGGCATTCGCCTGTCATAAATTTAACGACCGGGACATGAACATCCCCTATCTCCGGCTCGCGGAAATCTACCACATCCGGGCGGAGGCCAACGCAAATGGTGGCCAGTTGGATGCGGCTCTTTCCGACCTAAACGTGCTGCGGGAAAGAGCTGGATTAGACCCCACCAGTTTCGCGGATCAAGCCGACTTGATGGACCAGCTTTTTAGAGAAAGAAGCCTGGAACTATCCATGGAGGGGGACAACCTTCACAACATGAAGCGCCTCCAAATGGATGTTGGTGGATATCCCTGGGAAGAAGCCATCTATAAATTGGTTTTTTTCATTCCGGAAAAAGAAATTCAGTTGAATCCTAATCTTGTTCAAAATGATACCTGGTAATCAACCGCTCCTGATCTTCATGGCATCCTTGATTTGCCCCGTGATCGCGAACGGGCAAGTAAAATTGACGGAAGCAGCCTTAGAGGCCGGCATTGACCACCATTACCTGGGTGTCAATGAAATGGGCAGTGGTGCAGCTTTTTTTGATATGGACAACGATGGCGACGAAGACCTATGGCTCTCCGGCGGACTTGAACAGGACGCTCTTTATGAAAATGATGGCACGGGCCATTTTTCCGAAATTGGAACGAGTGCCGGCCTCAGTTTTACCAACCGGGTAGTTACCACCGGGGTTATAACGGGAGATGTTGACAACGATGGTTACCGGGATGTGCTGTTGCTCACGCAGGTTGGTTTTCCCAACATCCTGTTGCGCAACAATGGGAACAAAACCTTTTTGCAGGTCTCTGCCGGTTCGGTCATCAAGGAGCATGAGGCGTATAACTTAGCCGCTGCTTTCGGGGATGTGGACCTGGATGGTTATCTGGATATTTACGTAGCCCACTACATTGAAAAGAATAACCTGATTTACAATGATCAAAGGGATACCGTTCTCGGTTTTGAACACGATTGCCACGACAATAAACTATACCTGAATGAAGGTGTAAAAAACGGTAGTACTTTCCGGTGGCAGTTTTCGGAATCCGCCGAAGCCTGGAGTGTTGCTGACCGGGGATGCGCTCTGGCCACGGCCTTTACGGATTTTGATGCGGATGCCGATCCGGACCTCCTAGTTGCCAATGACTTCGGCGCCTGGATATCTCCCAATGCGCTATTTGAAAACCGCTTTACCGAGCAAGGCTTTGACGATATCAGCATTTCCTCCGGGATGAATGTGGGCATATATGGTATGGGTATTGCGATCGGGG
>JANQRV010000390.1 GCA_028284395.1 Saprospiraceae bacterium | reverse complement strand
TCCCGACCTGAAATGGGAAACGACCGAAACTTACAACGCGGGGATCGATTTTGGATTTTTCAACGGCCGTCTTAGTGGTTCTTTCGACTATTATATTCGCGAGACTCAGGACTTACTGCTGAATTTCACCGTTCCCAGTCCGACCGTGGTAAGTACCGTACTGGACAACGTCGGAGAAATGACCAACCAAGGAGTCGAAATCGGGCTGAGCGCTGTGGTTTCAGAGTCGACAAATGGCGTCGGCCTGACCGTCGACGGCAATATTGCCTTCAACAAGAATGAGGTAAAAAATCTCTCGGGAGCCATTTTCGGAACGGACTTCATTGATTATTGGAGTTTGATCGGTCCAGGTTTCGTGGGAGACAACGCCTTTCGAATTGAAGTAGGGCAACCCATCCACAATTTCTACGCCTTTGAATTCGCCGGATTTAACGATACGGGCGAAGAGCTTTTCTTCGATGCCGAAGGGAATTCCGTAACGGTAGGAAACGGAGACCCTGTTCGCCAATACGTGGGGCAGGCAATCCCGAAATATACTTGGTCGGTCACTCCACAGTTGCAGTTCAAGAACTGGGACTTCATGGTCTATTTTCGGGGAGCCGGAGGGCACAAAATCGTCAACAACTCCTTAATGTCGCTGGGGCAACCCAGTTGGCTCGGAAGTGGTTACAACATCGTGGCCGGAGCCATTACCGATCAATCCACTACCGGTACTACCCATGAGTATTCCGACCGTTTCGTAGAGGATGCGACCTTCATCAAGATCGACAACCTATCCCTCGGATACCGGTTTGGCACCAATTCGGTTAGCTGGTTGCGCAATGCCCGGATCTATGCGGCCATTCAAAACCTGTTGATCATCAGTGATTATTCCGGACCGGACCCGGAAGTGTTCTCCTATGCCAGAGGTAATAATGGGCTGAATGCCGCCTTCGGAATCGATTATCTATCCTATCCGCGGCCACGCATATTTACCCTCGGACTAAACGTATCTTTTCAATGATTTGTCAGCATTCAAAATTTATATGGATATGAAAAAGAGCTATTTTCTGATTCTTTTTTGCCTGTTTTTTGTCAATCATTCCTGCACGGATCTGGAGGAAGAGTTATTCGACCAGATCGGTGCCCAGGATTTCTATAACAACGAGGCGGATTTTCAGGCTGCCGTAGCCACCGTTTATCAACACATGACCAATTTTTCTTTTTGGTATACCTTAGTGATGGATAATGCTTCGGACGCACTTACCATCTACACCCACACCGGAGGCTGGAACAACGATCGTCATCGGCGTACCGACACCCATCAATTAAGAGCCTCCGACAATCGGCGATTCCCCTTGAATCAGGCCTGGAACAATATCTTCGACGGTATTGCCAAAGCCAATTCGACGATCATCAGTCTGGAGGAAAATGCCGAAGATGGTCAGGTCAAAGATGAATTCCTGGCGGAAGCGAAGGCGCTGCGGGCCTGGTTCTTCTTTTTGGGGATGGATGTATACGGAGACATGCCATTGGTGACTACTGCTTTCCCGGATCCGACCAATTTGCCTTCCCGCAATCCCAAATCGGAGGTTTTTGCATTTTGTGAAAGCGAATTGTTATGGGCCGCCGAACGACTGCCTTCCGGGGTTGATTCCAAGCGGTTTCCCCGCCTAAACCAGGAATCCGTAAGAGCCATGTTGGCCCATCTATACATCAATGCCGAAGTCTTCACTGGTAAAGAGGAATGGCAAAAATGCGTCGAACAGTGTAACGCCATCCTGGCCGCTCCGGGATACGGTCTCGCAGCCAATTACTTCGACCTGTTCACGGTCAGCAACAACATGCAGCTTCAGGAAATGCTGTTCTACGTAGATCACGAAGCGGGCGTAAGTGGCGGAAGTGTTCCCTTGATCAGGCCCTGTCTGACCCAACCCTGGGTCAATGAATATTTGCCCGATCTCCCCTATAATGTGTGGAATGGACCGGCAGTTCAGCCCACTTTCTGGGACCAATACGACCTGGATGACAAGCGGAGAAACGAAGGATTTCTCATTGGCCAGCAATACAACAGAGATGGTACGGAAATGATCGATGCTAATGGCGTCAGCGTCAATCATACGCGCGAATTCTACTTGCGTCCTACCGATGCTCCGGAAGGATCCGGTTATCTAGCCATTTATGAAGGCATCCGTCCCTATAAATTTGAAGGGGACCCCAATGCCGTGGGCGCAGATCAGGGAAATGGTTTTCCCGTAATTCGACTGGCCGACATCATGCTGCAAAAGGCAGAATGC
This sequence comes from Saprospiraceae bacterium, assembly GCA_028284395.1. Taxonomy (GTDB): domain Bacteria; phylum Bacteroidota; class Bacteroidia; order Chitinophagales; family Saprospiraceae; genus JANQRV01. Next base: position 25,009 of record JANQRV010000390.1, on the reverse strand, counting down.
CTGATTCGACTCAGCGGCCCCAACGCCGAAGCTGATGATCTGATCAACCAAGTCAGAGCCCGTGTCTTCGATCCAGCCAAGCCATTGACTTCGGCAACTTTAGACGATGTCTACTGGGAGCGGGGCTTCGAACTCTTCGGAGAAGGGCATCGCCGTCGCGACCAGATTCGTTACGACCGTTTTCACCTGGCCGACGATTTTCATGATGAACACGACCGGATGTTCAATATCTGGCCAATTCCGCAAGATCAAATCGATGCGAACCCGAATTTGGGGCAAAACCCTGGTTATTAAGCCTCTAACCCGACAAGAACTAGAACTGGCAGATCTTAAGATTTGCCGGTTCTCCAAACGTCAAGAAATCTTGGAAACAGCCACCACCATATCCCTCCAACACGTTGCTCCCGAAATCGGATCACCGCAGTTGGGAATGATCTTATTCAGATGCATCCCGTAGTTATCCCAGAAGCTGGAGGGTAGACTTTCTGGTATTTTTGAACATTGGGATTTTGTTTTAAGCCCTTAGTCTGTGTTTTATTACGGGGAATTCCAATTAGGAGCGCCATCAAAACCACCTTCTCCGCACCCGGTTCCAACAATAAATTGCTGATATTATCGCTAACGGGGATTAAAACCCGATACAAACTTGTAAGCACTTTAGATTTTTAGGATATTGAACAAAGTGCTGCAGCAGATTGCCGTACATACATCAAAACGCGACAAAACCATTCCTGATATGAAAACCACCAGAAGAAGATTCATGACATCCATAGGCTTTGCCGGCGGGGCCGGTGCACTATTGCCATTCACTGCCTGCCAAACGGAATCGGCCAGTCAACAAATGCCAACGGATTATGCTCGCCTTGACGAGGCCTTAAAAAGACCGGTTCTGAAGCGGGGACTCTTTTCTTCACCCGTCATGATCGAGCGCTTAGAATTGCTCCGAGACCGGGATAATTGCTTGTATCGGGTACGGTCGACAGATGGAGCCGAGGGCATTTCGGTTGGCCATCCATTCATCGCCAAGGGTAGCTATCCGGTAGTTCCGATCGCCCTCCAGCAACATTTTGTCGGTAAGGATGCCCGGGATTTGGACCAACTAATCTTCAACGCCGCAGAGCGCAATGTAAAAAGGCAGGGTATACCACTCTGCGTCCATATTGCCGGAATTGAGTTCGCTATCCTCGATATGCTGGGCAAAATTGCCGATCAACCAGCGGGTACCCTCCTTGGAGAAGTGTTGAATCCGCAAGTTTCCATTTATCTGGGGCATCACCTGGGGGCCCTTCGAAGAACGGAACCGGAAGATTCCTTGCAATTAATGAAGCGGGATGTGGACATTACCAAGGCCAAAGCCATTAAACTGAGGGCGGGGCGAGGCGACAACCTCGCCACCGACATCGACAACGCTCCCGGAAGAACGGAAAAACTAATCCGGATGGCCCGGGAAATGTTTGGGGATGACATGGTCTTGATGATCGATGGCAATGGTTCCTATTCTGTAAAGGAAGCCATCAGGATCGGTAAGATCTTAGAAGAATACAACTACGAATTTTACGAAGAACCCGTTCCCTGGGATTGGTACGAAGAACAGAAACAGGTGGAAGAAGCCTTAAACATCCCCATGGCCGGCGGAGAGGAAGAATTTGGCATCCACGCCTTCCGCTACCTGATTGGAAAAGAGGTCTTCCAGATCCTTCAGCCCGACCTATTCTACTTCGGAGGAATGATCCGCACCATGCAGGTAGCACGCATGGCAGAAGCTGCCGGGCTAAAGATTACCCCTCACATTTCCGGAGGAGGGCTTGGCTTTCTGTATATGTTGCATATGGTCTCAGTCTGCCCGGCCGCTTACGATTATCACGAGTTCAAGATGTTTCAGACCAAGGACGCCAACGGAACGGTATTTGCCACGGAAAGCACCGGAGAACCATTTGAAAGTGTTGATGGCAAGATTAAAATTCCGACGGGACCGGGTCTGGGTGTTGAAATTGATCCGGACTACATCAAGACACATGAGGTGTTTGTGGGGTAATTCGCTGAAGTATGCTTTCTGCTTTAGTGTTTGAGGACTTGAAATTTCCACCTTATCTTGCGAAAAAATCATTCGACTGTATGAAAACTTGCTTTGCCACCTTAGTACTTTTTCTCTATGGTATGACCATGCATGCACAATTCAAGTCCGACCTGGAAGGGACTTTTTTCGACCGTCCTTTATTGAGTGGTCAAAACGGCATGGTGACTTCGCTTCATCCACTCTCTTCCATGGCCGGTATCCAAATCCTTACAAAAGGGGGCAATGCTTTTGACGCCGCAGTAGCAACCGCAGTGGCGACCACGGTTGTTGACCCCAAAAATTCTACCATTGGTGGAAACGGATTCGCCACCATTTACGTAGCCGAAACGAAAGAAGTCAAAGCCCTCAATTTTTTCGGGCCCTCACCCAAAAGCGCTACCATCGGTAAGTACCAGGGAAAAGATTACAAAAGAGGGTTCCTCTCCTCGCCGGTCCCCTCGAACCTCAAGGGGTACCAAGCACTACTGGAAACTTACGGCACTATGACCTGGGAAGAAGTACTCCAGCCGGCCATCGCACTGGCGGAAAGGGGATGCATTTTTAGCGATTCGGATGCGGAGATCTTAGCGGAGCGAGCGGAGATCCTCGGTCAATTTCCCACTTCCCGCAAGGTATTTTTCCGCGACAATGAACCATTGAAAGGCGGAGCAGTGCTGGTCCAAACCGATCTTGCTAATACACTGAAGGCCATTGCTAAGGATGGGCCGGACGTCTTTTACAAAGGACACATTGCCCAAGAAATTGCTAACTTTTACGCCCAAAATGGCGGCTTCATCACTAAAGAAGATTTGGCCGGCTACGAGGCCCGGTGGGTCGAACCGCTGCAAATCGACTACCGTGGCCATTCGATTTACACACAGCCTCCCAATAGTAGTGCCATAGCCTTGTTGATGCAATTAGAACTTCTCGAAGGCTTCGAACTTAACAAGATGGATCACAACAGCGCTTCCTATCTCAATATCCTCAGCCAGGTAATGCAACTCGCTTTGGCCGACCGCAACCAATACGTTGGCGATCCCGATTTTGTAGATGTACCTACGAGCAGCATGCTGGCCAAGGAATACATCTCACAGCGACGTCGGCTCATTCAACCCAAAGGACACCTGTCTCAGGCTCAGGCCGGAAAATTACCTAGGAAAGCAAAAAAATCCAATACGACGCACCTTACAGTGGTCGATGCCGAGGGCAATATGGTAGCCTTAACTCAAACGCTTGGTGCCTGGTTTGGTTCCGGTGTAACGGTGGGCAATACCGGTGTAATGTTCAGCAATCAAATGCGACATTTACACCTCGAAGCCGACAGTCCTTCTCGCATTGAACCCGGCAAACGCCCCCGTTCCAATCAATCTCCGACCATCATTCTCAAAGATGGGAAGCCTCTAATGGCTATCGGAACTCCTGGTGGCGATGGGATCTGGCAACGCCTTGCCCAGGTCATTGTCAATATTGTCGATTTCGGAATGGACATCCAGTCCGCAATTTCCGCCCCGCGGATCATCTACGGAGGCTACCAGGAAACCGGGTCTACCATTAAACCCATTTTCGTCGTGGAGAAGCGCATGGGAGATGATGTAGCCAAAGCATTCCAAAGTTTTGGTGTACAAATTGAGCTTCGCAACCAGGATGAAGGTCGTGTCAACGGCGTGATGATCGATCCAACTACGGGGTTCTTGCTGGGTGGAGCTGATCCGCGAAACACCACTTACGCCATTGGCTGGTAGTGACGAGATCTAATCACATTTAATTTGCAACTATGTTGCGCACTTCGAAGTAAGTTTCTACTTTTAGCCCGGATAGAAACAAATGTACAATGTTAGAGGCTATAAATCTGTCGAAGAACTATGACGGGTCGGATGCACTTGTCAACTTAAATCTTTCGGTCGCACCCGGCGAAATATTTTGTTTGCTGGGGCAGAACGGTGCTGGTAAGACCACGACCATAAATCTGTTTTTGGGTCTGATTAGACCGACGAGTGGCAGTGCCCTGATCAATGGTCAGGAGGTTAAACCGGGGTCAGATACCAACCAATGGATTGCCTATATCCCAGAAGTAGTCGAGCTGTACAGCAATATGACTGGTCTCGAAAATCTAGATTTCTTTAGCCGCCTGGCCGGCTTTAAATACAGCCAAACAGAGCTGGCGGAACTGCTCCAAAAAGCGGGTCTTGCACAAGGAGATCATCTCAAAAAACTCTCCTCTTATTCAAAAGGAATGCGTCAGAAGGTGGGCATTGCCATAGCGCTTTCCAAGAACGCATTGGCGATCCTGATGGATGAACCGACGTCGGGTTTGGACCCCAAGGCAACGGATGAATTTACTTCCATCTGCAAAGAACTGGCCGATGAAGGCAAAGCCATTTTTATGGCTACGCACGACATTTTCAATGCGGTCAATGTAGGCACTAGAATTGGAATCATGAAAGAAGGAAAGTTAGTCCATTCCTCTGACACGAACAATATCAGCGCTAATGAGCTTCAAGCGCTGTATCTCAAAACCATATAGCCGGTCATTAAATGCTATGCTAATTCAAGAGAAATCTATGCAAAAAAATGTCCTACAATTAATCGCCAAGCAATTCTTGAAGACCGGACTAAAATCAAGTGCCATTTATCGATTGCTGTGCATAACCGTGGTACTTCTGCTGTACGCTGCCTACAGTGGAATTAGTTACCATGAACACAATCACTTCCGAACCGAGCATCAGGAAATGGCCCGGGAAAGCTGGGAGGCCAACCCCGACAAACATCCGCACCGTATGGCCCATTTCGGCACTTTTGCTTTCCGCTTGAAACATCCGTTGAGCATCTTCGATTTTGGCATCGAGAGTTTTACTGGAAATGCGGTATTCCTGGAAGCGCACAAACAACACATGGTCAATTTCTCAGAAGCCAGTTTTTCTACTGGTCTGCTCCGTTTCGGAGAACTCAGCATGGGTATGATCCTCAGTACTATTTTGCCGCTGATCATCTTTTTCATTGGATATGCGGCAGTTGCCGCCGAGCGTGAAGACGGAACCTTGAAAATTCTGTTGACGCAGGGTGCAAAATGGCGAGCCATTTTATTTGGAAAATCGATCGGTTTAGGAGCCATTGCATTAATGTTTGTCCTTCCATTTTTGATTACCACTGGCCTACTACTCATTCTTGGGGGACACATGGACACTGATGCATGGATTCGATTCGGCCTGATCACCATTGCTTATTTGGCCTTTACTTTTGTTTTGTGTTTCATCACGATTGCCGTATCCGCCAGCAGTCGTTCCTCAAAAAGTGCCTTGGTGAAGCTCTTGGGGCTTTGGCTATTAATGGTGGTATTGCTGCCGAGAACGGCACAAGCCCTCGGGGCTTACTTTTATCAGAGTCCAACCAAAGTTGCCTTCCGCGCGGCCATCGAAGAAGAAATCATTGAAACTGGAGATAGCCACGACCCCAACGACCCCCATTTCAATCATTTGAGAGATTCCGTCTTAAAAGCCAACAATGTTTCTTCAGTTACGGAGCTTCCTTTTAACTATGGAGGTTTTATAATGAGCGAAGGGGAAAAACTAAGCACACAAATTTATAATAAGCATTTCGACGAGCTGCTCGATCAATTTCGGAAACAAAACCAATTATCGCGTGCGCTGGCAATTCTGAATCCGTATTTGGCAATCAAAAACCTCTCGATGACCCTTTCGGGAACCGATTTTGAAACCTATGTGGGTTTTCAAAAGCAAGCGGAAGAATACCGCTACCACTTGGCACAAAAAATGAATGATTTACAGATGAAATACATCAGTGCCCAAAAGGTCAGTGGTTCGGAAGGTAAGGTACACGTGGTGAGTCGATCGGAATGGAAGAAATTTCCGGACTTCAAATATGAGGCCATATCCATTGGGGCGGCATTGAGACATGAGTTCATTTCGATTTTCTCTTTGGCCTTTTGGACAATACTCTCGATATGGATGTTGGTTTACCTTTCTAAAAAAGCAAAAGCGGTTTAAGTCATGTATGGATTGCTGTTCAAACAATTCTTGAGAACCAATACTTGTAAATTAGGCCTTTTTCTCGTTCTAATACTGGGTATCGTCAGTCTTGCGGTAGGGAAGCAATTCTTGAATCAACAAGAAAAAATCGAGGCCCAAGTCGCTGAAAAACAACAGGAGCACATCGCGCGAAACGTCGACTTGCACAACGATGACATTGGTCTATTGCTGTATTATTTGAAGTTTGCGGCCATCAATGCGACCAATCCTTTGGCTGGACTTTCCATCGGACAAAAAGACGTCAATCCAAGTGTGCAAAGTGTTAGTATCCTGACCTTGGAGGGTCAAAAATACGATACCGACCTATTGAATCCCACTAAACTTTTATTCGGAAATTTAGATCTGAGTTTCCTACTGGTATATGTGTTTCCGCTATTGATTATTGCCTTTACTTATAATTTGCGATCGGAGGAGGAGGAGTCCGGTACTTGGCGTCTGGTCAGTGTGATGTCGAAGTCGACCCTCAATTTTTTAATTGCTAAATTATCAGTGAGAGCAGTTGCCTTGTTGATGGCACTCGTACTACTTTTCGCAGTTGCGGGCATCATACTAGGTGCTTCGCTCGACGCTGCTTATCTGGCACTTATTGTCACCAGTCTGCTGTACTTGTTGTTTTGGTTCGCACTGAGTTTTTGGGTCGTCTCTTTAAAGCGAAATTCCAGTTTCAATGCACTGACCTTGCTTTCAATTTGGCTGACGCTTGTGGTATTGCTTCCGGCAGCATTAAACAATTTAGTCGCAACTCAATTTCCGGTTCCGGAAGCACTCACAACCATCATCAAACAACGCGATGGTTACCATCAGAAATGGGATACGAACAAACGGGCCACCATGGAAAGGTTTTACGCGCGCTATCCCCAATTGGAATCGTTTGGCTATCCACCCGAAGAAGGCTTTAACTGGATCTGGTATTATGCGATGCAGCACTTGGGCGATGAGGAATCCAGTGAAGAAAGCGGTATGATGCACACTAAGATCCTTCAACGAGAGCAAGCGAGCAGAAAATGGGCTCAATTCATTCCTTCACTTCATACCCAACTGGCGTTCAACGACATCGCAAGTACTAGCTTAAGTAATCATGTAAGTTTTCTGCAGTATTTGAGCGAATTTCACGAAGAGGTGCGCCTGCACTTCTACCCTAAGATCTTTTCCAATGTGAAAGGCACTGAAGTGGACTGGAGTCAATTTAAGCCCGCATCGCATCAATTTGATCAGAAGATAGCGTGGTATCACATTTTACTTCCTTTGATTGGTTTCATTTTTCTCTTCTCGAGTCTCGCATTTGTCAACTTCAGAAGTGGAATGATTTAGCGTACTTACCTGCCTTTTGGGCCATTGATAAATTGCTCAAGAATGCGATTGAATTCTTTTGGCCGTTCCCAAAACATAGCGTGGCTGATCATTGCTGCGGTTTTCGCCTCCGGCACGTGTTGCTTTAACCAGGTGCTGGTCTGCTCATACCAGGACTGCCGTAAGAGGAAAAGTGCTGGAGTAGCACCATCGATTGACTTTAGTGTTTCGGTATAATCTGCTATCATCCCGTCTACAAACAGGCTTAGCGCTACGTGATCGGGGGTCAACATCATTTCCGAGACCATCCAGTTTTTCTGAAGGCTATCAATCGGTTCCTTTAGCATCCAGTCTACAATGCCGTATGCATCTGATTTTCTGCTATTCAGAATACCCTTTAAACTGCCTCTATAACCTTCAAAGGTACCGTAAACCCATTCTTCTTCTTGGTTTCCAATCCACTTGGGAGGTTCATCGATTAATACCAGTCGATCAATCCCCTCCGTTCCGAACTGTTGTAGATAGTCGTAAATGGTCAGGCAGCCACTTGACCAACCGACCAGGATGGCATCAGAAAGGTCCAATGTCGCAATGATCTCCTGCAAATCCCTGGCGTGTTGGGCATAGGTATTTCCTCTCAGCGTTTTTTCGGACCTCCCCTGACTTCTGGGATCGTAGCAAATCACTCGATACTCATCTTTAAAATGCACCTTTTGTTTTTCAAAAAATCCGGTGGTCATGGTCCATCCGGGAATGAAGATGATGGGCTGACCAATACCTTCATCCTCATAGTAGATGTCCAATGTCCCATTTTGAATTTCGAGGAAAGTTCCTTGGGCACTTATGCTGCTAACCGGGCAGGCCAACAGTCCAAAGAGCAACAGATTAATGGAAAGAACCCTGTACATACTTCGGAATCGATTCTTTATAATGGATTTGTAAATAATTGTGCCCTTTGATCAATTGTGCAAAACCTTCAGGGGTGATTTCCGGTCGATCCGGGCCAATCAGGGTCGCGACTTCTCCTACGGTCACCTCTTTGTCTTGCCCCAATAGCAAATTGCAATGACTGGCATTGACGTTGACCACTCGATATAGTTTATTGCCAATCAGTACCTTGGCTCCGTTTTCAGAGCGGCTGTCATAGCCATCCGCCCAGCCGATGGGAATAGTGGCGATCCATTGATCGGTTTTCGCGGTGTAAAACCTTGAGAAACCAATCGTGTCACCAGCCCGGAGTTTTTCCACTCGAATCACACGTGCCTTCAATCGAAAGGTAGGTAGCAGGTGATATTTTTCAGCTACATCCGTTCCGCCCATTGGGAAGGAGCCGTGCAGCAAAATGCCGGGCCTTACCATATCCATGTGCGCGTCCGGCAATTCGAGCATGGAAGACGAAGGAGCCAAATGGCGCTTCCCCACCTGAACTCCCTCCTTGTTCAGTTGTGCCGTGAGTTCGTTGAATCGGGCAATTTGTACATTGGCAAAATCGATCGGCGTAGTCAACGTAGAAAAAGTACTGGTGACGCGCAGCTTAGGTTCTGCGGCAATGGCCTTTGCCCATTTAACAGCCCGGTGGTAAGGCATCCCCATTCGCCCCAATCCCGTATCTACATACATCGCGATGAGAACGGGAGTCCGCTTCTTTCGGATCAGTTTCTGGATCTTTTGTAGCGACTCATCAGAATGGACAGCCAGGGTGATATCAGACTTGACCAGGTCTTTCCAAAGGGCATCATCGAAATCCCCCATCAAAAGGATCGGCTTGGAGACGCCCGCTTTTCGAAGAGCCAAAGCTCGTTTGTCTTTCACCAAGGCAATACCGGCGATCTGAGGACTTTTATCCAGTATTCTCGCCACTTCAACATCACCGAGACCGTATGCATTATTTTTCAAGACCGCTAAAACAGGCTTGCCATTCGCCATACTACTAATGACTTTTGCGTTCTTCAAATAGGCCGCTTCCGACAATTCGATCCATGGATTAATGGCGTTTTCCGGTGCCTTTTCTTCGGAAAAATTTGGAATAATGGCATTGGCCGACCAGAGATTCGGGACACTCGCGGCAATTAGCGAATTTCGGACGAAAGCTCTTCTGCTGCGAATCATATTGTTCCCTTTAATTTCAGTTGCTGATTAATGGCGGCAACAAGCTCGTAAATGGACGTAAATTGTTCCGAATTACCCTGGTAACGAAGCAGCCACTTCAATGGAGTAGCATCGGCCACCACTTCTATTTCCATGTTCGCTTGAGGCTGTACAGAGAGTCCGGATCTTTCTAATGCTCTTCTGGTCCATCTGGCGGCTTCCCCTTCTCCGGTCAGGCGAACTGCTTGCTGATCGTGCTGTTGGATTTGGAAAGCGCCGGTCTGCCGATCAAATGCAACCCCTTCACTAGCGAATGCTTGTTCGAAGGCCCCATTTAGTACGAGGTCTTCCGGTGCACCGATCTGGAGCGACCCTCCTTTGGGAAGCAACCACAGTCGGTCCGAACTGCGCAGGGCCAGATCCATATCGTGCGTGGACAGCAGGATGGCCTTTTGGGTGGTATGAGCCAATTTTCTCAACAATTGCATGATCTCGACTCGACGTGGCAGATCGAGAAAAGCCGTCACCTCATCCAGGATCATGACTTCTGGTTCCTGGGCTAGAGCGCGGGCAACCATGATCTTTTGCCTTTCGCCATCACTAAGTTCAGACAATCTCCTACCGGCTAAGTCATTAGCCCCGGCCATTTCTATCGACCAGCGGACCACTTCGTGATCTTCAGCACTCAGTTTCCCCGACCAGTCAATGTGAGGATATCGCCCCAGGGCGACTACCTCATAGGCAGTCAGCATACCCGCCTGGACCCGCTCAGTCAGAACGAGGCTCAGCTTTTTTGCCAATTGTTTCGCCGATAAATTATGGATTATTTGGTCCTCCAGTAACACCTGTCCGCTCAGTGGTTTTTGGGCTCCTGAAATGGTGCGCATCAGTGTGGATTTACCGGCTCCATTGGGCCCAAGCAGGCAAACCAGTTCTCCGCCGTGCAGATCCATGGTCATATCCTGGGCTACTACTTTCGTCTCTTTTTGTTGCTTGTAGCCGATGGCGAGGTTCTTTATCTGAAGAATCTTTTTCATAACGAGTGAGGTGATTAAAATTCAAATCCACGCATGTGTTTGTTTTTCAAGATGACCCACATTACTACTGGTGCTCCGATCAGCGCATTTACTGCATTGAGGTGCAAAAAATGGCGTTCCCAGGGAAGATGGACAAACAGATCTGCTGCCAAAGCAACGATACTACCAAGGAGCATGCACGCCGGGATCAGGGTTTTATGATCAGAAGTACTGAAAAGTCCGCGCGCCAAATGAGGAATGATCAGGCCCAGGAAAAGAACTGGTCCACAGTAAGCCGTTACTGGCGCAGCCAATAGGACGGCACTTGTCAGTGTTATGATTCGGGTGCGTTTGACGGAAACCCCAAGACTACGCGCGTAATTCTCGCCTAATAGCAAAGCATTCAGAGGTTTGGCCATCAGCCAGCCACTGATCAGTCCAATCACCGCCAATGGCAATAAAATGGGAAAATGCTCCCAATATACCCCGGCAAAACTGCCGTCGTTCCATCCCGCAAAAATCTTGGCCTGTGATTGATTCGTAAAGTGTAAAATGACGCTGATCAAACCTTGGGCCAGATACCCCAGCATCAAACCAAAAATAAGTAGGGTGATCGTACTAACATACCGGGAAATCGAAACGATCAATAACAGTACGAGTACGCAGCCAAGCATGGCACCGCCGACGATGCTCAAATTGCTTAGGAAGGCCATTTTTTCAAGAAAGCTGGACCCCACCACCGCTGCGGCAGTTACTACTAGTGCTACCCCCAACTGCGCTCCCGCCGTCAGTCCCAATGCCCACGGACCAGCCAAAGGGTTTTTGAACAGGGTCTGCAATTGCAATCCCGCCGTGCCCAGGGCTGCTCCCCCGATGGCCGCAGCCAAGGTTCTGGGCAAGCGCAATTCATTAATGATTTTAATCCAGGTATCGTTGGCTCCATCCAGCCCTAGTAAAGCGGCCACTACCCCTGAAATTGGAATGTGCACCGAACCAATTCCTAATTCCAATAAAAAGAACAGTACTACACCAACGATTAAAACTGGAAAAAGAAATAGTCTCGAACGGCTGGAGAGGTAGGTATTCTGATTAGCGGCACTCCATGAAGTTGTTAAAGATTCGCTCATAAAAAGTTGGTTTATTTGATCGCTTCGGAGATCTTCCCCTGCGTCGATTTATCATACATTCCCATAAAGACGGGTTGGTAACCGGGTAACAGTTCCGGGTAGGCTAATTTAATCAAATCTGCTAATACGGTATCCGGCCGAACGATGGCCGTGGCATACCAATCCGAAGTATTGGTCTTCGGATCCACACGTTGCATGTTATGATACAATTGTCCGGATTCCCAGGCGGCAAACGAAGACATAATTTCTTCGTGCGGCAGTGGGGATGCGTGGATGTCCCCGATGACCCAGTGATCCACTTTTCTCCCCCTTGTCAACAACTCCTCCGTGGTTAAGCTCTGCAATCCATCGGCATTGGGTTGAGTACTGGCCAAAATGACGTTTTCCAAACCAGCGTCTCGCATGTACTGGGCCGGAAAACTCGTCAATTGCATCAACCACTTGCTCTTGCTGGTATAGTATCCCCACATCGCCGATTTTGATTCTGCAATAGTCGAAGTCATTGATTTCAGATCCTCGATGCGGTTGGCAATATTTTGAAATACCGAATCTGCTTTTTCCTCCGCGTTGAAAAATAAGGAATAAAATTTGACCCATTCTGCCCGGGCCAGATAATCCTGTTCTGCCCAATCAAAGACAGCAGCCGTTGGAATCCCCAGCTGCCGACATTTTTCCAAGCTAGTGGTATGATCCATACTGGCCAAAGTCATCAGAAAAACTTCGGGTTCTCTTTCCAGCAAAACTTCCATGTTGGGTGGACTATGCCAGCTGTATCCAATCTGGCCAATCGCTCCGGTCATTGCTTTGTTTCTCATCGTATTGTCATAGGAATAGAGACCGCCAACGGCGTTGATGCGATTTTCCAATCCCAGCTCCCGCAAAAAGCTTTCGGAATGTTGCACATTTACAGCAACCGTTTCTACGGGGACGTAAATGACCTGGGCATGCTGTAAATCACCCGTGAGTGCCGGTGGTTTGGTTCCTTTTTGCACCAGCACCAGCACATCCTTTCGTTCATCACCGGACTCGGTCTTCCCGCCCGCATAAAAAGTAGCATCGGTTTTGACTACTTTGTAATTTCCGTGATAGGTTACCTCGAAGTGTTTAGCCGATAGAGGTTGGGTTTTGTTGGGAAAATAGTCTTCTCCCGCTGAGGTTTTCTCCGTATGGGTACCTTCTTGTGCGCTCCCGCTCTCCAAATTCTGCTTGCAGGTGGTCAGTAGCAATACGAAGGCTAAGTAGATGAATTTCTTTATCATTTGAGTTGAATTTTATCCAGAAAGAACAATTCATGAGTGGGCAATAAATCCGGATGAAAAAGTTTGATCAGATCCTTCAATAACAGGTCGGGGCGCATGGAAGCCGTCTGATACCAATCGCTGCATCCATTTGCCTGATACCGCTTGAAGTGATGGTAGAGTTGACGATTCCGGTAGGCAGGAATCGTATTCAGATAATTCTCGGTCGGCCAATATTCAGTCGATCGCTGAAATGAAATGATGTACTGGATGTCGCTAGCTTTCTCTAAAACCACTTCGTTGGAAATGGTAATTCCTTCGGAAAGACCGTTGGCAAGAGTTTCTGAAACGGCTTGCCGCTTATCTTCAAATGGATTCAAGCCACCGGCCTCGACGAGCAACTGGGCAACACTACCGTTCATTCGAATGCGCCACAATCCACTCTTACCGTGCATTCCCCACATGACCTGGGGCTTTTCTAAGTTTCTCCGTTCAACCAGTTGTTTTAGAGAATCGCAAGTGCTTTTCACCGCGTTAAAGAATTGATTTGCTTTTGCTTCAGCATTTAGAAATAAGGCATCGTATTTAATCCATTCCAACTGCCCGAGATAGCTCGTTTCACTCCAGGAGAAATCAGGGGCAGCTTGTAAGCCCATATCTCGGGTTCTTTTGATGCCATCGGCCTGGGTTAGGCTGGCAGCGGTCAGAAACGTAAGATCCGGTCGAATGGAAAGAAGCATTTCTAAGTCCGGGCCGGTATGCCACGATGCACCAATGGGAGCTATCTCGCCGGCATCTACTTTCTCTTTTAAGACGGGGTGGCAAATATCTTTGTGCCCTAATCCAATTATGTTTTCCGTTGGTGTGATCGCCATCAGTCTCGTCGGTGCATCATCACTGTTGGCAGCGACCTTAATGGCGGGAATTTCTATTACGACGGCGTTGGCTAGTTCGTTAACCAATGCCGGTGGGGGTGTTCCCCGCTGTACCAAAACCATGACATCGGAAAAAGCACGCTCCCAGGCTAAAGAATCTGCGTCTTGTTCTGCTGTTCCAAAACCCACTTTAGTAGTGACAACCTTATAGTTGTCGTGGTATTCCACCGTAAAATTCTTGGCATGATTGACCGTCACCTTTTCTGAAAAGTAATCTCTTCCGGCCTCGAAATCTTCGAAGGCCCCTGTATTTCCAGCATCGGGATCATCAGATGTTGAGCAGGCGCTTAGACCACACAATGCTAACCATAGAAGAAGATGTTTCATAGCTTTGTCAACTGTACTTTTTCAAAAAATAGCAGTTCATGATCAGGCAATAGTTCGGGATAAAGGATGGAGACCAAATCTTCGAGTACCAGGTCAGGGCGCACCTCGGGTTCTTCGTACCAATCGTAGGCATTGTGCTCATAACGGGTCCGCTTTTGATAATGATAAACATTCTGATTGCGGTAAGACTTAAAACTTCGCAGAAAGCTAGCCGTCGGCCATTCCCGGTCGGAGGTACTGTTTACAAACCAGACATCTGCGTTTTCCGCCAACGCCAAAAGCTTTTCATTGTTCATGCCAACGTCGTGCGTAGGGCCATCGTCTTTCAACACATTTTCCGCTCCTGCCGCTTCCAAGAATGAAGCGTAGAAATCGTTTCGGTGTGCATTCCAGTCGCTTTTATCGGAAGGGTAATAAACCAAAAAAGCACTCTTTTTATTGGCCTGGCCCGCCGCCAATCGCATCAATTCTTCGCATCGGGCAGCAACTCGTTCAAATACCTGATTGGCTTTTTCCTCCTTACCAAAAAACAGGGCGGAAAACTTTATCCATTCCGCCTTACCCAGAAAAGAGGGCTCCGCCCAGGCAAATTGAGGTATGGCATTGATGCCCAATTGCCGCAATTTCGCCACGCTCTCCAATCGCTGGTGGTCGTAGGAATAAAGGAATAAAACATCCGGTTGCAGGGCGAGTAATATTTCTGGCTGCGGCGGACTGTGAAAGCTATAGCCAATAGAAGCGATTTGTTTTGCTTCCCAACGTTTGCGCAATTCAGAATCGTAGATACCTCCTCCTCCCATCGCAATGATGTTGTCCATCAAATCAAGCGTTTTTAATCGGGTGATCTCCCCGTCGTCATTAGCGGCGACCGTCTGCAAAGGCACTTCCACCAGCCAGGCTCCAGACAGGTTTCCTACCAGTTCAGGTGGCACCTCTCCCTTTGGCACCAACACAATTTTCTGATTGAACAGCACATTCCGGTCCGTACTTCGAAAGTTTAGATGCGCTACTCGGTAGTTTTCGTGATTCACAACCGAGAAATTCTTCGCGTGCGAGATGGAAACGGGCGTAAAGGAAGAAATCGGTGGCAGAACGTTGGATTCAGTAGTTGCTAGCCGTACTGAAGATGAGTTTTGCTCTCGCTTACACTGCATGGTGAGCAATGCCAATATAAGAAAAGCCCAAATGCTACATCTATTATTCCCTTTTGCGTTCATATTCAGTCGATGATCAATCTCTTTTATTTTTAGCCTTCCTTCTTTAAAAATTTACCACATGGTTTTGTGCTAAATAGCTACAATGTAGGGAAATATCAATTTAGTTATGCAACAAAGTTGCAAGATTTTTTCATCATTTCAATGGAGGGAGTACGGTCCTGTTTAAGCCGACATTACCTAAATCTCAATTTAACTATATTTGCAATATAGTTGCACTTATATGCTTTTACAAATCGCCCGACACGAACTGATCAGCTCCTTGAGGGATGGTCATGCCCGAATGCTTTTCGTTACGTCAATCTTTTTGCTTTCCGCATCGATGGTGTTGAGTGTGCGGGATTATGCAATGGCTAAGGATCAATACCATGAAAACCTTACGCATAGCAGGGTCAATTGGGAGGGTCAAACGGAGAAGGATCCGCACGATGCCGCTCATGACGGCACTTACGCCATCAAGCCCATTCATCCCATGGCCATGTTGGACCCCGGAATCCTAAGGTATACGGGACAGGCGATCCACCTCGGTGCTCACGAACGCAAACAAAGTAGTTTGAATCAGGCGAAGGACCATTCGGGGTTATTCCGTTTTGGGGAACTGACCCCTAAATTTATATTGTTATACATCTTTCCCATATTATTGGTTTTTCTCGGCTATAAGACCATTATTGAAGAAAGAGAGAGACGCACGCTACCACTGCTGTTTGCACAAGGTGCCACCTCCGTGCAAATTGTGGTTGGAAAGTGGCTGGCCCTTATGTTACAAATGATGTTGCTGTTTCTCATCTTTTGCTTGAGCGTCGCCCTATCTTACAGCACGTTAGGCATTGATACCGAAACGGGTTGGCTCGAATGGCTCGTGTTTTTCTCGAGTTACCTCTTACATTTGATCGTTTTTGTGAATCTCACCGTTTTGATTTCCAGTATTGCTAAATCATCCGGCGCATCTCTGGTGATACTACTGGTCTTTTGGATTCTCATTACCCTGATCATACCTAAGCTATCGACAAATTTGGCGGGGCGAATGTATCCATTTCCCACCCTTCAGACCTTCAAAGAAAATATTTACCAGGATCAGCAAAGCGGGTTGAATGGCCATAATTTTTGGAATGAGGCTGCTCAGGTATTTCAAAAGCAGGTATTGGAGGAATATGGGGTCGAAACCATTGAAGATTTACCGGTAGACTATGGAGGCCTGCTGCTTGCCGAAGGCGAAAAATACGAATCCGAGGTTTATTCGAAACATTTCAATTTACTGCAAGCACAGTACCTCGGACAGCGCAATATTTTTCGGTTGAGTAGCTTGTTTTCGCCCTTTCTCTCGGTACACTTCATGTCGACGGCATTGGCCCGCTCCGACTACAATTTCCAATGGCATTTTGAAAATGAGGCCGAGGCGTATCGTGTTGCCGCCAATACTGCACTTAATTTGAATATAGCGGAGCATGCTAAAGGAGTGTCCGCTTACAAAGCGGGAAAAGAACTGTGGGCCCAGATACCCGAGTTTGACTATCAATGGAAAGCCGGAGGTTCAATCCTAAAAGATCACATTTTTGAATACGTCACGATCGTTTCGTGGGGAATCTTCAGCTTTCTGATCATGTTGTTTTTCGGAAGGAAAATAAAAGTCATTTGAGTGCGATGAATAGAAGGGCTGCCCAGATACAAGCAGAATTGCGTCTGCTTTTCAGAGATCGCACATTTCCGGGTTTGATCCTTTTGCTTTTTTTCTTGATGGCTTTTGCGGCCTGGAACACTTACGACCACCTCGCAGAGAAGGAGGCTGAAATCGAGACACAACTGCAATTAGTCAGGCAGAATGACCAGACATTGATCGCACAAATAGATTCGCTCAAAATGGGACTGGCCACTTACGACAAGGAATATACCCTGCCAACCAGCGGTGTTCGCCTTTCCTACAATAACCATCGGATAACCTGGATTCCGCTAAAGGAATTTGCTTTGGTAGCCATCGGGCAAAGTGATTTGTACAGCAACTATAAAAAAATCGTACTCTACTTCAACGATTCTTATGAACGAAGATCACAGGAATTAGAAAGCCCCGTCGAACAACTTTTCGGGCAACTCGATCTCGCCTTCGTTTGGACCTACCTGCTGCCCTTGGTCGTTTTGCTGAGTTCCTTCGATGTACTATCAATCGAAAGAGAAACGGGCAGGCTTAGATTGATTGCTTCTCAGCCCATCCAACTGTCAAAATGGTTGTTGATTAAAATAAGCATCCGGTTTTTTACACTTTTTGCTCTCTTGATGATCTTTACCCTGACTTTGCTCAGTGGATTCGGTGTGTCGATTTTTCGGCAGTCTGGTGCATTCACTCAGTTGACCACCGAATTGTTCTTATACAGTGCATTTTGGTTTGTATTGAGCTTTTTAGTCAATCGATTGGGCTTCAATTCAGGAAGAAGCCTCATCCTTCTCACCAATCTGTGGGTTTTGTTTGTATTCCTTATTCCAGCTGCAGTCAATCAGTTGGGCACAGAATTACACCCGGTTCCAAGCCGACTGGAAATAGTCAACCATCATCAGATGGTCTACAATGAAATAGAACATAACCTGGGAGCGGAAATGGAAGCATTGTTTCGCACACATCCCGACTGGTCGTCGGATGATCCGGTCACTAAGGATATGTCTAATTCTACGGGATGGAATATTAATTTTCTGGCCAAGCAATACATTGCCCAGTTAAAACATCAGCCAAAGACTCAGGCTTATGAAGACCAGATTGACGCAAGAAATAATTGGTTTGGTCAGTTTAGAATCTTTTCTCCAGCCATGCTCTTTCAGAGTGCATTGACCGATTTGGCGGGTACCTCCACCCGGTACTACCGATCTTTCCTACAACAAGCCCAAGCGTATGCCCAGGTATATCGACAATACGTATTTAAAGGACTTTTCACCAATCATGCATTTACTTCAGATGAAATCAGGGACCTGCCCGCCTTTGAATTCGACAGCCGTTCGTTGCCAAGCCTATTCTGGAAAAATGCCGTTGGCCTCTTCGCTTACCTATTGTTAATGGGGTTGGTGACGATGTTACTCGCCAGCAGAAATTCATTGGTTGTTCCCTCACATTAAATTTATGCAACATAGTTGCAATGCAAAGGATTTTTTTATATTTGCAACGTAGTTGCGGAATCACTGATTATGAACCATTTTAACCCTCGGGCTCATGCGCAAGCAATTGTATTTTACCTGTCCTACCGACTGCCTTGAACCCATTATTAACGATACATTCAAGCAGGAAAACTTTTATTGCACTTCACTTGGCAATTCCCTTTCATTTAATGTTCAAGTAGTAAGTCAAATCAAGAAGTTGATCATCACTAACGAAATAAAAGAGATTTCCTTTGTGCTTTCTATCGACAATCGCATCGTATTGGATGCCTTGCGAAAACAAGACTTTTCGGAGGTCCAGGGTTTAAGTGACTTTTACGGCAAGATGACGAAGAATAAGAAGCATTCAGAAGCGTCGTGGCAAAAGTCAGACCTACACATGGTTCTTTCCTACCATTTAAACAGCAAAATTAAAGAGCTGAAACACGGATTAGATGCCAATGATTTATCGGTTGATCAGCTCAAGATCACGGGCAAAATATACAATAGAAAGGCGAACACTTTTGACCACATATATTCTGATTTGATTTGTTTAGAATACCTGAGTTTAAATTGAGGGCTGCAGCACATCGTTCTTTAAAGTTCCTATCATCTCGAGAGATTCCATGGAGGAATCACTAATCCCCAGTTAATTCATATGTAACAGGTAGATAATAACTGAAAAAGTAAAGATTCTTTAAATCAGCAAACCACTTCAAATGGCTAAAATCTACATCCTTACCATCATTTTCCTAAGTCCATTTTTCTTTTATTTGAATGGACAGACGACCATCACCGGAAGAGTGACCAATGCTCAAAAGGAACTGCTCCCCGGAGTGACCATCGAAATACTGAATTCGGAGGTAGGATCTACGACCGACGCAAATGGTGAATACCAATTGAAAACCATTTTAGGAGGTCTCCAGACAATAAAGGCGAGTTTTTTGGGGTACGCCACTCAAATTAGAGAGATCGATTTAAGCAGCGAAAGTACGGTAGATTTTCAATTGCCGGAAGCTACATTGGAATTAAGTACGGTCGTGGTTTCGGCCAATAAGAAAGAGGAAGAAATTCAAAAGATACCGATTGCCATATCTTCCGTGGATGCCGCTACCATAGACGCGCTGCAGATTGACAACATCAATCAAATCGGACGAATTGCTCCCAACTTTAAAACTTATGATGACGGAGGTGGAGCTTTTCCAATGATTGCCTCGCGCGGTATTTTCACTATTGATGAGTCGCCAATTGTCGGAATCTATATCGACGATGTTCCACAATTCTTTACGTATTCTTTCCCGGCTTTACTGGATGATGTTGAGCGAATCGAAGTCTTACGTGGCCCCCAAGGTACGCTTTATGGTCGTAACACCCTTGGAGGAGCCATTAAGGTGATTACTAAGAAACCCTCCAATCAAGGCAAGGGTTTTGTGAGTGCAGGCTACGGTAGTCTAAACCAAGTGGACCTTAGTGTTGGCTACGGCGGCCCGGTAGTGGACAATAAATTCTTCTTTCGTCTGAGCGGTGGGTATCAATCAAGAGATGGATACATTGACAACGTTACGTTACAAACCGACAACCTATTGTCCAGAAACGTATTGAATGGCAACTTGCGCCTGACTTACTTGCCTTCGGATAAAGTGGCCATTACCCTTAACAGTAATCTTGAAGACAGAGAGTCGGATGCTTATGCATTGATTGGGGGATTTGGCGCCACTGGTGCCTTTATTGATTCCTTAAAGGAAAATGCACCGTACGAAGTAGCTTTTAACACCCAGGGAGTGTACAAGAACCTATCCTCTAACAATGCGCTCAAAATCGCTTATACAACGGACAAAATTTCGATAAATTCCGTTACGGCCATACAGGCCAATCGCAATGAGCGCACTGGGGACGAATTTGATTTTACGCCGTTTGACCTAAGCGAAGTTGGAGACACAAAACGCACCGATCTTACCATTTCGGAAGAACTCAGAATTAGTTCCACCGGAGAAAATACCATTAATTGGTTGGGAGGTGTCTTTTTGTACAGTGTAAATACCGATGTCTTTAGCCCGACTATCTCCGGTGCCGACAATGCCTTCTTTGCCAACACACCGGAAGATGCTATGCAATACCCTTATTCGACCATCGATGATACGGAACAGCAACAAGTTGGTGTCGCCATTTTTGGCAACATTGATTGGGCCATCACTCCCGAACTGAAACTCATTGGAGGGTTGCGGTATGAAAGGGAACAATTCGATACCAAACTAGCCCGCTTCTATGAACAAAACGGAAACCGGGATTACACCTATCCTCCATTGGGATTAATACCCCAAAGTTTTGATGCGGAAGCCAGTTTCGAAGCGGTTTCTCCAAAAATTGGACTTTCATATGACTTTTCGGACAATGCCATGCTTTGGGCCAATGTCGCTCGTGGCTATCGCCCCGGAGGGATCAATTCTTTTACTGCCGACAAGGATGCTGCTGAATTTGATCCCGAATCCAGTTGGAATTACGAGTTGGGAATAAAAAGTAAATTAGCCGATAATCGCGGAAAATTGAATTTAACCGGGTTTTACATCAATTATGATGATCAACAATTATTTACGATCATCGATCCGACGACTTTTAACTTCGGAAGAGACAATATTGGGCAAAGTGAAAGTTACGGTCTGGAGTTGGAAACCGAGTGGATTTTGACCAAAGGTCTCAAGGCGATTGCCAATATTGCCTACCTGGAAACAGAAATAATCGACTATCAGGTATTCAGCTTTGTTGGTGAATTGAACAACAATGGAAATACTCAGGCGTATTCACCGCAATGGAATGGAAATCTGGGTTTGAGCTACGATCAGGATTTCGGCGATTTCCGAGTTGATGCCTTTCTTGATTACCAGTTTCAGTCGGATATGTTTTTTGATGCGGAGAATGCGCTCGAGCAGCAAGCTTACGGGTTGCTCAACGTCAGAATTGTCCTGGGGTACAAGCAATTTGATTTGAGTTTATGGGGACAAAATCTTACTGATGAAATCTACTTCAGCTATGGTTATGGAGTTGGAGGTGGAGCTTTGTTAGCTAGCTATGGATTGCCGAGGACCATGGGTAGTAGCATTACTTTTAAGTTTTAGCAAAGTGGTCATGACGACAGTGAAGACTTTAATTCGAAAACAATGAATCTGAAGATCAACCATCTATCCAAAACCTATCCAAATGGTGTACAGGCCCTAAAAGATGTAAGTTTGGAAATCGGCACGGGCATGTTTGGATTGCTCGGACAAAACGGAGCGGGCAAGTCCACTTTAATGCGTACCATTGCGACGCTTCAGGACCCGGATCAAGGCGAGATTGAGTTCAATGGAATCGATGTCCTTCGTCAGCCACAGGAACTACGCAAAGTATTGGGCTATCTTCCCCAGGAGTTTGGTGTGTATCCCAGTGTGACTGCTGAAGAACTGCTCCATCACATTGCGGATATGAAAGGCATTACGGATAGATCGGACCGGCAAACCATCGTCGAATCGCTACTCGAAAAGGTGAATCTCATCGATGTGCGCAAGAAGAAACTAGGTGGGTATTCTGGTGGAATGAAGCAACGCTTTGGGATTGCCCAAGCCCTTTTAGGTGACCCCCAACTCATTATTGTAGATGAACCTACCGCCGGATTGGACCCGATGGAACGCAACCGGTTCTACAATCTCTTAGCCGAATTAGGAGAGAACAAAGTAGTGATCTTGTCGACCCACATTGTAGAAGATGTCAGTACACTGTGTAACGATATGGCCATTATCGGACAAGGTGAAGTGCTCCTTACCGGTAAACCCGATACGATAGAAGCAGCCTTAAACGGTAGGTTATGGGAACTGCAAATACCGAAAGAAGAACTGACAGCATACCAAAATGAATATCAAGTGATCTCTTCTCGATTCCATCTCGGCAAGTTATTGATCACGGTAGTAGCGGACGATCTACCCAGCGGTGAATTCTGGCAAAAGGCACCTACACTGGAAGATGCCTATTTTAACCTGATCATGGGGAAAAAGTCAAATAAATAGATTTTCATGCTTAGCAAAATCCTGAAATTCGAATTTCGCTCCCGTTTCACCAACTGGATGACGCTGCTTTTCATTTTGATGATGATCTTCCAGGGGATTTGGTACACGAAGGGGTTTTATGACTTCTATGGAGGAGAAGGTATGTTGATCAATGCCGCTGGTGTCTTCTACCAAAATCTGGCCGGCGGCGGGATGTTGATGATGATCATTGTGGCCATCATTACGGGCCCTATGCTGTATAAAGACCTCCAATTCAAGACTGCTAGCTGGATTTACACCTTACCGGTCAGTGACAGGAACTTTTTTTTGGGGCGTTTCTTTGCTGCTTTTTTGATCAACGTCGTGGTAGCCAGCTTTTACATGGTAGGACTTTGGTTGGTTCCTTATGCCGGTATTGGCGAAAGTCGATTGTTCGGTCCAACCCCATTCGGGCAGATTTTCCACGGTTTCTTCACGTTGACGGTACCAAATATCTTCTTATTGACGAGCCTGTGTTTCGCCGCGGTAGTATTGTTTAAAAGGTCAGCCGCGGGCTACCTGGCCATTTTCCTGACCGTCATCTTATTTCTAATCATGGAGACCTCGGTGGAATCTTCCGGTGCAACGCCGACCACCTTGATCTTTGACCCCTTCGCCTATGTACCGGTCAAACATCAAATAACACTGATGTCCATTCCAGAGCGGAATCACCAATACATTGATCTTTCCGGCTATTTATTGGCGAATCGACTGTTTTGGTTGGGCATAGCATTGACTTGTTTGACCCTGGCTTACCGGCAGTTTTCTTTCAAATCCTTCTTTTCACCCGGTAAAAAGCGGAAAAGAGTCAAGACGATATATACCAGTTCCGTTCCGGGAGTGGCCTCTATCGCTCCTTCCGATCAGCCTACCGTCGTGCCGATCTTGCGCTATGACACCGGAACGCTGATCAAAAAACTGGGGAACCTGGCTTCACTCGAGTTTAAAAACATTGTAAGGACGCAGGGATTCAGAATGGTCTTGGGCATACTGGTCTTGTTCTCCATTCTGCAGAATTTGCTATGGAATGCCAGCTTTTACATCGGTCCGCAAGTTCCGGTTACCTCCGAAATGACCAATTTCCGGATAACTTTTGGTGTTTTTGTCGTCATGCTGCTGATGATTTGGTCCGGAGAGTTGTTCTTCAAGGATAAAACCAGCAATATCTGGCAGATTGTGGATGCCTTACCCGTTCCGGTTTGGGTAACGCAGGTATCCAAACTCCTGGCCATGTTTGGGGTGGCTTTTCTCTTAAATGTGGCCTTTATGTTGTGTGGCATATTGGCAATGATCGTTAAAGGGGGGGCAGCTAACATTGATTTACCGTTGTTTATCAATGACTACCTGGGGTACAATTGGGGCTGGTTGAACCACTGTCTGTTCATCGCCTTGGTCTTTTTTGTAGCGGGTCTGACCGGTAAACGCTTCTTGACACACATTTTAGCCACGGGTTACTTCTTTCTACTGTTGATCACATTTGAGTTTAACCTGATCGAACAATTGCGCTTTGGTTACGGCTTTACGCCCGGTTTTGAAGAATATTCAGAAATGAATGGCTACGGTATGTGGAGGACTGCTTCTGCCTGGTATTTCCTGATGTGGTTCGTTTTGGCAACTGCACTCGTATTGATGGGGATTCTGTTTTGGGATCGTGGATTAGGCCAGGGCATATGGAAGAAAATCCAGTTCAAAAGCACGCAATTGAATCTGTGGAGTAAAATAGCCATACCGGTCCTGCTCATTGCCTTTGTTTTTCTACAGTCCTTCATTTTTCGGGAGGTCAATGGCAAGGACAATTTTGAATTGAGTGCGGCGGCAGATGCAAAGGCGGCGGCTTACGAAAAACGATACGATTACCTGCGTACGGCTAAACACGCTAAATATTCGAAAATTGACCTCTTCCTCGACTATTTTCCCCAAGAAAGACGGGCAGAATACCGCGTCGAAGCACAACTAATCAATAGCCATCCAATTGCCTTGGATTCCGTCGTATTAAGTCTGCCGGAGCAGGTCACCGTTCAATCCATCTACGTAGGAAAATTGGAGCAAGTAACATTTGAGGTCGATGATTTACATGAAGTTGTCATGTTTAAACTTCCGCGATCCTTAAATTTGGAAGAGACGGTGTCTTTACGCATGAATTTAGTCAAGGATTACGATGGATTCTCACAGGAAGATCCTCAAGCTGCACTGCTGTACCGGGGTGCATTCGGAACCATCGATGATTATCTGCCTTTTTTAGGGTTTGATGAGGTCAAGATACTTACGGAAAATCGTGCCCGGGCGGAGCAAGGCCTTACGCGGTTGGCTTCACTATTGCCCTCGGTAGAAGATACCTCGGCAATGAAAGAAAACATCTTCCGCTCCGATGCTTTACCGATGACCGGAACCTTAACTTTAAGTACGACTGCCGACCAGGTGCTGATTGGCCCCGGGCAGCCGATAAGACAAGAAGAAAGATCAGGCCGAAATTACGCCATCTTTGAAATGCAAGAGACCTACC
>JANQRV010000362.1 GCA_028284395.1 Saprospiraceae bacterium | reverse complement strand
TACCATGATTTGTACTTTTTCGGGAAAGTTAGGTGCCAATGGGTAGTGATCGAACAATGGGTGATGAAGAGACCTGAATTCGTGATAAATGGCTAAATTGTCCTTAGGATCGGAAATCGGTGCTTTGATCAGGGAAGACCAGCCGTTGATCATTGATTTTAGGAATACCTTACCAATACCTTTTTCTTGCTCCATCATGAAAACTCAGCTCATGCATCCATTCCTTCACCGGATTGAAAAATATTGCCTGTCGAACTCCCTGTGGATCCATCTGGTCTTGCTGTTGTTTTTCAGCTACCTTTTGTTGATCACCATGATGGTCGAATCGTACGCCAATTTCCTATTGGTGTTTGGCCGGCTAATCCTCCTTTTTGCACCTCCATTGCTGTATGCGGCTTTTCGCGAAAACATTAGAAGAGGCTGGCCGGTCCTGGTTCGCAGAGTTGTTTGGGGGGTGTCATTTGTTGCCTATCCCATTTTTGTGCTTTGGCAGCGATCGGTACTGGCGCCGCTCCTGCTGCAGGATCATCAGCTGCGGCCGGAAACCTTTTTGCACGCAGATTTTTCGTGGTCTTACTTTTTGGCGATCGCTGTCGGTATCCTGGTCACAGAAACCGCCGTTCTATTGAGTGGTGACTTGCTGGAAAAGTTGAGGCATCAGTCATTCATCCGCACTTGGAGCGTCGAAAAACTGGTGTTTGGCGTGGTGCTGGCCGTTGCCGTATTGGCCGGATTGCTGGCCACCGTGGATATTGTAGAGCGCAGAGATCTGGGCAATTTGACGGACTGGCCATACCTCATTTGGAAATTCCTTTCCTTCAGCGTACAGTTTGCCGTCATCGGTTCCATTTATTACGCCTACTATTATGTGAATAAACACTGGCTCATCCCGAGCATACTCCGATTGAAAGGAGCGGTATTTTACCTATTCGCCCTGGCTGGTGTCATCTTAATCTTCTATCCGCTGTTTGTCGCCATTATTGCCTGGTTGCCGGCGGTTCGAGAATTGGAGATCGGTGCATTTTTCCCGTACAAGTCGATATTTGCGGAAGACAAAGGTACCGTACCGTTCGTCGTCATGCTCCTGAGCGTTCCCGTCATTGTATCCAGTCAATGGTTTCGTCAACACGACCGGATTGATGAACTCGAGAAAGAAAAACTGGAAACGGAGCTGACCTTGCTGAAACAACAGATCAATCCCCATTTTTTCTTTAATACACTCAATAATCTTTACGCCCTTAGTATTGATCACGACCGCCGAACGCCGGAAGTCGTTTTGCAGCTTTCAGAGCTGATGCGCTACGTCATCTATAAGGGGCGGGAGGACTGGGTGTCGTTGAAGGAAGAAATCCAATACATCGAAGATTACATTCGGCTGCAGCAGATTCGACTGCATAAACAACTCGATTTTGAATTTATCAAGGAAATCGAAGACAACCGAGAGAAAGTACCCCCGCTCTTATTCATTACCTTTGTGGAAAATGCTTTTAAGCACGGAATTGAACCGGCGACGAGCGATTGTCTGCTTAAGATGCATTTGCGAACAACGGGCCGTTCCATTCAATTTAGATGCGTTAATTCCGTCCATGCGGAAACGAGGACTGAACGGGGGATCGGCTTGAGTAACTTACGGAGAAGACTCGATCTGCGATTTCCCGGGAAATACCAGCTGGAAGTACAGAAAGCAGATGGGCTTTTCGAAGCTACTTTGAAAATTGAAAGCGCATGAAACTAAGGTCGCTCATTATCGACGATGAACCACTGGCACATAAGGTCATTCTGGAATACGCCAAAGACATTCCCTTCCTGGAGGTGGTCGGCCAATGCCATCTGGCTGTAGAAGCCATCGATTTTCTGCGTTCTGATCCCGTCGATCTGCTGTTTCTCGATATTCAAATGCCGCGGATTAAGGGATTGGATTTGTTACGGACGCTTTCTGATCAGCCCACTGTCATTGTTACTTCTGCCTACGAAGAATATGCCCTGGAAAGCTTTGAATTGGATGTTTGTGATTATTTGTTGAAGCCTTTCCGGTTCGAGCGCTTCTTAAAGGCCGTCAATAAAGCATTGACAATTCGGGAGGGAGGAACTCCCAAAGTAAAGACGGAAGTGTTGAAACCTGATGTCCGCGAGCAGACGGAGCAAATATTCATCAAAGTTGACAAACGACACGTCAATCTGGATCTGTCTCAGATTCACTACCTCGAGAGCTACGGCAATTACGTAAAGGTCTGGCTGGGAGCCTCCTTCCACCTGACACCGAGAACGCTGTCCAGTTTTGAGGAGCAATTGCCGGCCGATCACTTTTTCCGGATGCATAAATCCTATATCCTCAATCGTCGATACATCGACTATGTGGAAGGCAACTTCGTACTGATGAAAAATGAGATGCAATTGCCGATCGGGAAGAATTATCGTTCGGCCTTTCGGAACTTTATTTTGAATGTGTGATGGTGTGATGCTGCAATGAAATTAAAATTGAGTTGGTCGATGCCAAACAAAACAATCAACTTAGCGTATAAATGATCATCATGCGTACCCGATCCAATAACGCCATCAATATTACGCATTCCCTTATTGCTTTCTAGACTTTTTGATTAGCCAGGAGAGTTAAATCTTGATTTTATTATTAATCCAAGTCAAGTAGATAATACTCCATTGGCCAGGATGTATCTTTTTTTCGAGTTATCCCTAGGCCCTTAAAACAATAACCGTGACAGTAAACACTAATCATAAGATTTGGAACTCCGATCGGGCTGTTCAAATTTATGCTACAGAAGATCAATTGCAAAAGCCCGAGCGGACAATAATGAATTTACTTTCTCCTGAATTACCTGCCTACCACATGCTCGATATCGGAGTTGGGGGAGGTAGAACTACGCTCCATTTTGCGCCCGTGGTGAAGAAATACCTCGGGATAGACTATGCAGAAAACATGGTGGAGGCTTGCCAGGAAAGATTCCCCGATTTGTCGTTTCAAGTAGGTGATGTGCGTGCTTTGACCGCTTTGGCGTCAGACTCTTTTGACTGTATACTATTTAGCTTTAACGGGATCGATTACGTTTCGCATGCCGACCGGCTCAAGGCCCTGAAGGAGATTCGGCGAGTGGGGAAAAATGGAGGTGCATTTATTTTCTCCACTCATAATCTAGGGTCAATATCCCGTTTGTATCGCCTGCACTTCTACAAAAGCCCCAAGCGCATGATCTATGAGATCGCTCGCTTATTACTCACCTACTATTTCAATGGATTTCGCGGGCCTTATCGGAAGAAACCACACGCTGTTCTTAACGATGGCGATCGACACTTCACCCTGCGGACTTATTACATTCAGCCATCCGTACAGGTCGAGCAACTTGAAAAGCTTGGTTTCAAAAACATAAGGCTATTTGGATTAGATGGCAC
The DNA here is from genome assembly GCA_028284395.1 of Saprospiraceae bacterium. GTDB lineage: Bacteria > Bacteroidota > Bacteroidia > Chitinophagales > Saprospiraceae > JANQRV01. Next base: position 20,131 of record JANQRV010000362.1, on the reverse strand, counting down.
TGAAGTGACCGACTACAGTCAGCTCAATGAGGATAGTTGGGTGTATTACTTGTGTCACATCTGAATTACATGGCTTTTCGGATCAGCTCCTTAGCAAATTCTAATTGCCGATCGTAATTATTGAGTAGATCCTCCAGCTGCATGCTGATTTGATGATGCGGTTGGATGGCGGAGCCGGGATTTTGATCGCGTTGTACGGCATTTTGATAAAAAACCAATGGGGTGCTTACCTGGATGCCCGAATGCGGAAGAATGCGTCGAATGAAAACCGAACTATTGCTTCCGTTGTATGCTCCGGAACCCGACGTTCCAATCAATGTGCCGATGCCCTGACTTTTAGCCAATGCGAGGAATTCAGAAGCGGCAGAGGCACTACCTTCATCCATCAAGATGTAAACTTCACCGCGGAACCGGTTGGGCTTGGGGTATTGTAATCCCAGCAGTGGATTTTGCGTTTCCTTTAGAACGAAAATTCCATTGGTGGCTGGTTCCAGATATTTCCGGGGATTTTGTCGATCTGCTGCTGAAAGGTCAGAATAAGCCAAAAATTCCGAGTCGTCGGTAATGGTATGCAACTGCCGGTAGTATTTGAAGGCGGTATCGGATTTGACCAGGTAGGTTAATAGTTCGACGCCCTGCACATCCCAGCCTCCAGAATTACTGCGCACATCGATGATTAGAGATTGAATGTCCTTTTTCTGGATCTTTCGCATGGACTGGTTCATGAACTTCTGAAAGGCAGTTCTGGCTTGTTCGGTGGAATGGATGCCCTTCTTGCCAAATCCATCGAAACGGAGAATGGCGGTCGAAGGAACATCGGCGGGGAAAGATAAGCGCCAGGGCTGCTTGTATTTTTTGTTGTAGGCAGCCATCATCTTTTCGTTCAGTGGATTCCTGATGTAATTTCTTTCAATTGTTTCGTAAGAAAGGGCAGGTAGGGTGTCGATTCCCGTTTTCCCCTGCAGATCTCTGTAGGTTATCACGAAGGACTCCGGCCTTTCAACAATAGTATAGTAAAAAAGGCTAAAGTATCCGCCTTTCAGGACCTGTTTTTTTGCCGGTTCATTGTAACCGTCGGCCCAAAAGTGCCTTTTCAAAAGGGCTTTAATTTCATCCGAAGAATACTGATTGATCCGGGTGATTTCAACACCAGGTTGGATGGTGCTGCTTTGCGTGCCGTTAAATAAGACATATAGCCGATCTTGGATCGGATACAAAAATAAGGGGAAGGCTTGAATTTCGGATCGTAAATAGCGATCGATGTCTGCCGTTGGGAGAACATGGGTGTGCTCGCACCGGATATCTGCCGAAAGAGCAGCTAGTATTTGGTAGTAGCTGTAAAATGAACGGGGACTTTGGAGCAAGGCAGCGATGCTGTCCAGCTTTGCTTGCATAATCTCTTTAGGGGTGTATCGATACAGTCCGGGATGAGTTTCCTGAAGAATCCGACGGAAGAGATTAAAGTCTTCCAGCATTTCAGAGCTGGTGAGGTGGCGATCTACCAGGGTATCCGGTGTAGACTGACTCCGGATACTCAGTGATAAGAACAATAAACCAATAACTATTAAGCTTTTCATGAAGAGAGATTTAATTCGACCGCAAGTAGGGTAAATTCTGGCCGACAATCTGCTCATTTCTAGATTTGAGTATTATTTGGTCGTCTTTTTCAGCGCTGCCTGTCTAAATGCTCCCGGTGATTTTCCGGTCAATGATTTGAAGGTGCGCTGGAAAGTTGCTTGGGAGTTGAAGCCCGATTCTAGAGCGATACCGGTAATCGTGAGGTGTTCGAATTCCGGGTCCGTTAATTTATCTTTCACGGCCTCGATCCGGTATTCATTGACAAATTGATTGAAGTTTTTTCCCAAATGTTGATTTAAAACATGGGATATCGTCTTTTGCGGAATGCCGGTATGCGCAATGACATCCTCCAGTCCAAGCTTGGGATTTAGAAATAACTGGTCCTGGAGCATGGCCTCTTTCAATGTTTGCAGGGTCGCTCTCAGTTCGGGTTCTTTTACTGTTTTTGTAGGGGATGATTTCGGGATCGGTATTTGTCCGAGTATAAAACCGTTGATTCCCAGCCAGTAGATCAAGACCATCAAGGGCACGTAAATGGGATACCAGCTAACGGAACTTAGAAGAAGGTCCGAAGTGTCGGGTAAAATGTAGGGAACCAGGTGCAGCAGCCAGATTATTTGAAAGACGGAGAATCCCGATACCAATCTTTTGGCCCATTTCACTTGTTGATTGGCCTGCGACCGGGAACGAATGTGTCGATACGTGAACCACAAATATACAGTGATAGAGATCCATCTTGGTATATCCACATATTGATTGTAGCGGTCAATGAAGTTTCCCCAGTTGTGTCTTTGCGTTGGGTCAATGAGGCCGACCAGTACACCCAACACGTAAGTCAACGCGGCGAGATAGGGGACGAAGTCCAATAGGATGGGGTAGAAATGCTTCCGGTCGCTACGTCGGAATTCATATTCGGGCGTGGTTAATGCTCGGGTGTAGAAATAGATCAGCGGCCCGACGGGCATAATGATGATTAATGGTACCACGGCCTGCAATATCAGCCAAATACTGGAGGCACCTTCCCAATCCATTTCCAGCAAATAAATGTTCAAACAAGCAAGCGAGAGCAGTAAGAGAAGCCAAGCCAATCGACGATTCGCAGCGGGATTTTGCTGGGCCCTAAAGAGAAGAAAACTGGAGATTCCTCCTTGAAGTGCTCCCAGTAGGATTAAGACGTCCAAAAAATTGCTGCCCGGATTCATGCTTCTTTCTTTGCCGAGGCAAACTTGCTGATCATTCTTCAACAATGCAAAAAATAAAGCCCCTTTTTTGGATGGTTTCGAAATTGGTGAACGAAGCGATTAGACGATGGAGTGAGGACATTCGTCCAAAAACAATCGCTTTGTGTAATGGGATGCCTAACTTCCAAAGTGAAATAAATGCTCATCGATGATGAAAGCCTGCATCCATGCCGAATACGGCCCGCCCAGTGTCCTTTCCGTCAGGGAAGTGGAGAAACCCGTTCCTGCCGACGGACAATTACTGATAAAAGTACACGCCTCTACCGTTAATCGTACCGACTGTGCCATGTTGCGGGCAAAGCCCTTCGTCATGCGTTTTGTCTGCGGTTTTTGGCGGCCAAAAAAGCAAACATTGGGAACGGATTTTGCCGGAGAGGTCGAAGCCGTCGGAAATGACGTCACCAGATTTAAAGTTGGCAACCGGATTTTCGGATTTAATGATAGTGGACTTTGCTCCCATGCCCAATACCTCGTCGTTTCTGCGGATAATTTTATGGCCACGATCCCCGATGGAATATCTTATGAACAGGCTGCCGCCAGCATTGAAGGGGCGCATTACGCCCAAAATTTCATCAACAAGGTTCAGATTGGGGCAGGTGATAGAGTGTTGGTCAATGGAGCAAGCGGGGCCATCGGATCGGCGGCATTACAATTGTTGAAGTCTGAGGGGATTTATGTGACGGCGGTGTGCAATACCAAAAATCTGGACTTGATCCGGTCTCTTGGCGCCGATCGGGTCATCGATTACTTGCGCGAGGATTTTACCCAAGACCAGGAAGTTTACGACTTTGTCTTTGATGCCGTCGGAAAAAGTTCTTTCGGTAAATGCAAACGCATTCTCAAGCCGGGCGGTTCTTATATTTCATCGGAGTTGGGTTGGATGGCACAAAATCTCTTCTTCGCCCTGACCACTCCTTGGTTGGCCCGCAGAAAGGTTGTTTTTCCGGTGCCCCTGAGGGTCCAGGAAAGCGTTGACCTGGTTCGGGGTTTATTGGCAGGGGGAAAACTCAAGCCGGTGATCGATCGTTCCTATCCCCTGGATGCGGTGACGGAGGCTTTTACGTACGTGGAAACGGGACAAAAAACGGGGAACGTAATTTTGCTGCAACAACCGTGATGGGCAACAACCGTTGGAGAGCAATTTGCAAAATCTAGAGAATTTTGTAAATTTTCACTCTATGACGTACTACGAAAAAAAGGTTGAAGAAATCAGGCGAAAAAATCAATCTAAATGGCATCAAATTCAGCTTGCTGTCCGTTCTAAAAGATTTATTGATCAGCACTTTCGAGAGGAACTTGGTCTGGATCAACTTGCCGCCTCCTTTTTTGTATCTAAGTATCACTTCATTCGTCTTTTCAAGAGGTATCATGGTTTGACGCCCCACCAATATCTGATGGACCGGCGAATTGCCCATGCCAAGGAACTACTTAAGGCCGGACATTCGGTTACAGATGCCTGTCAGAGTGTTGGTTTTCAAAGTCTTAGTTCCTTTAATGCATTATTTAAACGAAAGACTGGCCGGAGGCCCTCTGCTTTCCATAATAAAGTCTTACCGGCTCAAACGGTAGATATTGCCCACGAAAATCCTTGAAATGAATATAAGCTCTATCCTCTAGCTTTTTTAGGTCCAAGCCCTCTTCACGGGCAAGAAGGATTGCATTGGGTATGTTGGTCCACGCCGTTACTCATCTTTTACGGTAATTATTACCCGTTGATACCGTGTAAGAGAAGGCACTCCATTATCAGTTGCCTCAGCCACCATAGCTTCCTTTTTCATATCCACGTAAGCCATTTCCAAGCATATTCATAAAGGTAATATTGTCGGTTTCTCCTAACCATGCGCCTTGGGCTTGCACCGGCAGCCAAACATGATAGCCCATTTCTTTCAATTCTTCATTGGTGTAGCCCGATAGTCCAAAGTAATCTACCTTATCACCTTTTACCATTTGCTTTCCGTCGCCCCAAACCCGGTATAGAGCCCCCAATGCTCCACGGCCGGATACGTTTTCCTTCATCCAGGACGGAGTCAGGAATTTGGCACTCTCTACAGATACTTTTTTGTGTGCTAAATACCCGTAATAAGGCGGTCCTGCAAACTGCCGGTAATCAATGTCAGGCCAATTGGGTTTAATGTAGCGTGCGTAGGTATCATCCTGATCATCGGAATTAAAGGTATTTTAATCATAGATTTTATATGTCATTGTTTATCATATACCCTGTTGAGTTTTTTCAACAACGCCTCATACATGAAAGGCCGCTCGTTTTCAAGTGTGCTTTTGGCATGATCGCGCATGGCCCGATGATTTCCCCATGTATTGCAAGGATTTTCATAGTCCCATTCAATGGGGCCTTTATCATCAAGGTAATAATTTGGCCGTTCACCGGGGAAAGGTTTTACAAATTTACCTGCCCATGAGCTTTGGGTCGGATTGTCGAGGTTATGTTCGGGGTCAATGACATACAGAACCGAAGGAGTATCCCCAACCCTGAAATAGCGTGCCCAGGGTTCATTCTTTGTAACCTCAATCATGTGTTCCCCTAAATTTCCATATTTCGAAAGCCTATCGTACATGGTTTCAGGTTCCTCGCCTGAAAACATGCCCTCATACGTCCAGTTCATTTCGAGCCACCACATTTTGTTAAATCTGACATCCTCAAAAATTTCATTTCGCCCGAAACCATTCCAGTTATACTGCTCACATGGTTTTTCGGGTTGAGGCCATGATTGGGGAATATGCTTACGATATTCCTCAATCATCAAATCGGTTCCGATGGTAATCACCCGTATATTTTTGTGTAATTCAGGTCTCTCCCGCAAAATGCTTCCAAAATTCTTCATATTGCCCCAGATTAAAACGTAAAGTGGGGTATCCGAATTTGCGGCTGCTTCAAAGAAAAGTTTTTTGGCCTGTTCCAGATCCTTTGCAATAATGTTTTCAAGTTCTTTTGTTTCGGGGTATCCTTTATTAGCAAAATCATAACTGGGATAATCCTTATTATAGGCGTTCAGGGCAAGCATGCAAGCCTCATATCCCTCGGCATTCCAACGGTCAGGAATAATCCCTTCGATGTTCAATTCATTGGCATACCAAAACAAATGCACAAGAGATTGCCGATCATCTGGGTCGCCTTTGTCAATGTTGATGTCGGTGAATACAAATACCCGTGGTTTGTCTATGCTGGTAGAGCAGCTTATACTAAACAGTATCAATAAAAGGCTTAAAACTGTGCGTTTCATTCTATGATATTTTTCGCCAGGTTTTTACGCTCCATCGCACTATCATCGATAACAACCACATTCCCCGGTTTTTTTAAATAAAAGGCTCTCCTGAACCGTGGATGAACCACATATATAAGATTAAATGATTTATTTTTTTACTATTAATACAGACGGGCCATCAAGAGGAGATTGAAGACTTACTGTAGAGTTTTCAATTTTTCCTTTTTCTATGAATTCGCCGCTTTTAGGATTGAACCACTGGTAATTTCCATTCTCTGGGACTTGATTAACCTGAGTTGCCCCGCCTTCGGGGAGGTAAATAATAAAAAGTTCTCCGGGTTTGGCCAAGCATAAATTTCCTTCTGCCAGTTCAGGATGTTTTTCTATGTCGGTAATACCAAGCCCATCCAGTGCTTTACCTAAATACCCCACATAATCGGAGCCGGGCAACTCGATGGCCTTTCTCCATGAAACATTTGAGTTGGCCCAGTCCGCCCATCCGGGTTCATCGGCTATGAGTTTCCAATTCCAAAGTCCGCCCGCGCCATATACAACCCCCATTGTCCCACCATTCATGTAGTTCAGCCAGGCTTCGTGCCCCTGCCACCAACCTGCAGCATTTGTCGAATCACTAATCCCCTCATAAGTCGGTTCACCGTTTGCCGAAGCTTTTGTTGGTAAATTGTCAAACATTTTCTCTACTTTCCAAGTCTGATGTTCACCACCATGACCGGTTTGGCACCATTGGAAATCCAACCAGTTTTTATCCTGATGAACCCGGTTATAGTGCAATCCGTGATCGGGATCATCTGTCCAATTGGCTAAGGTCTCATCGTAAGGGCTGTAATGAATACCTGTGGGTTGGCCGTAGGCATCCCATTTGTGAAAAGCCTCCCCGGCAGGCTCAACGACTGCTGCCCTTCCTGCCGCATCCGCATTGGCCAGCCACATAGCAGGATAGCTACCATAGCGTGCAATAAGATATTTTACAAAACGCACGTATTCATCCGTATCCGCACCAGCTCCTAGAGTCCCGAGGCCTTTCCAGCCATAGCCTTGGAAAACCGGACTATAAACCGGAACGATTTCGTGCTCCACCAAGATTTCAATCAGCTTGTCCAAGTGTTGAAAATAATCGGGATTCAGCTCATTGAGGTGTCCCTTTGGTAAGTCCTCAAACCCGACTCCAAAACTTCCTGGTAAAGTCCGGTCTCTGGGCCCCTCGGCTCGTTGATCCGGCTGTATCGTCATCAAGAGTGCTGTATTGAAACCCTTGCTCTGGCGGTTCTCAGCATAAACCCGGGCTGTTTCCTCAGTCGCCCGAAACGGTAGCGCCCAGGGTGTATCGCCAATCATCAAAAATGGAGCGCCATCAGCGTGAACTACGTTTCGATGTTCAGTAGACATTTTTAGCAAACCGTGTTTGATGAGCTCATTATCACCTTTGTAGCTGGTACAAAGCAGCGAACCCTGCTTTTCATTTAATCCTAGGTCTTCTGCATTTGTTGAATAAGAATGATATGTCCAGTTACCTTCCTCATAAGGACTCGCAAAGCGAACTTTCCATTTATTATCGCCATCCCAAAACCCTGGCCGCCTGATTTTTTCCCCATTTGAATGCGTAAAATCTACCCAAAACTCCACATCTGTGTACGAATTTTCATACTTAAAACCAGATGTGAATTCAAGTTCAATTTCTTGCCATTGCTGAACTTCTGGGAGTGGCGAATCAGTTGTTTTGCATTGAGTCAAAACAAAACTGATAAGAGCCAGAAATAGAAGTCTTTGTCGATTCATGATTCGTCTAATTATAAAGATTAGTTTTTAACTTTTACCCTAACAGCCAGCTATAAATTTAAGCATCTTCCGGTCTTGAACCGAGCCTCTTATATTCGCTAACCTCCAAGTGATCTAATGGCCTGACAAATTTCTGTTTGGCTTTTCGAGTAATATGAGTGTAAATCTGGGTTGTTTCTTCCGCATTCTGGTAAATGAGTAGCAAGACTAAATATTTTCCTGATCTTTAGGCAAAAAAGATGCAGATAAAAGTTGTTGGTGTTCCCGTACTAAATCAGGAAGAAGCCCTACAGTTTTACACCGAAAAATTGGGTTTTGTAAAGAAACTAGATATTCCTGTTGGTGGTGAGAATCGTTGGTTAACGGTCGTATCTCCCGAAGAACAGGATGGTCCCGAATTGCTTTTGGAGCCGGCGCCCAATCACTTCGAACCGGCGAAGGTCTTTCAAAAAGCACTTTTTGATGCCGGTATTCCTTGGACCCAGTTTCGCGTGCAGGACGTGGAAGCAGAGTATGAGCGGTTGGTCAATCTCGGTGTAGAGTTTAGTATGAAACCGACGGAAATGGGGACGGCAAAAATTGCGGTTTTAAATGATACGTGTGGGAACCGGATTCAGATTGTGGAGGTGTTATAATGCTGTGAAACTATGAAGAATATTGAAGAACGATTAAAAGGCGGACACCCCAATTCACTGGGCAATACCATCGAAGTCGTCGAAGAAGTACTGACATCCCCGGATTTGTTCGACGAATTATTCAATTGTTACTTTAGTGATGATGAAGTGGTTCGCTTGCGTACTTCGAATGCCATGAAACGAATTTGTAAGGCGGACAAAAGCCTATTGCTGCCTTACATCGATCGATTGCTGGAAGAAGTGGCCAACATTGATCAAGCTTCGACTCAATGGACGTTGTCACAATTGTTTGGCTTGTTAGAAAAAGATATGTCCGTCTCGCAAATCGATCGATCCCGGGAAATCATGAAGGGCAATCTTGAACACCATACCGATTGGATCGTTTTGAATGCAACGATGGATACACTGGGACGTTGGTCAAAAGAGGATCAGGAATTGAAACGCTGGTTGATTCCCAATTTGGAGAGATTGACCAATGATGGCCGCAAATCGGTAGCAGGAAGAGCCAAAAAGATTTTGGCAAGCCTGTTGTAATCTCACCTCATTAAAAACCCTACCTTGGTCGAGATGAACCTTGTCTTAAATTTTTCGTTCATTACAGTGCGCTGGGCTAATGTGGCGCGACAGTAACAAAAAGAGGTTTCACCATGGCCATTAGAGAACGTCTCATTCGTTTTCAAAACGATGCAGAGAGGGATTTTCAAGAACGAAAGACCCTTAGGAATACGCTTCGCTATGTATTGGCGTTTATCGTGTTCATGTCTTCAACATTATGGGCTCAGATAACGATGCCTTTTCGTCTGTTGAAGAAGACGGTGGTACGTAAGAAGGAGATACCCGGCATTGTGAAGATGACTGGTGAGAACATCGACACCCTATTGTCGGAACGGTCACTGGTCCTGATTGATTTCTGGGCTGAGTGGTGTGGCCCCTGCATTATGATGAATCCGACTTTGGAGGCATTTGCGCTGTCGAATCCCGACTTATGTGTAGCCAAGGTCAATGCCGATCTCAATAGTGCGATCCTCAAGCGCTTCCGGGTAAAAGGCTTACCTCAATTTGTTTTAATGCAGGATGGGGTGGAGGTGAAGCGCCACGCTGGTCCGATGACATCGGCGGATTTGGAAATATTTTGCCGAACTTAAGTTGTAGACATGGATGCAGCGGCAGTACAAACACAGATAGATTTTGGCCTCGTTGTTTTAATTTGGATGGTACAGCTCATTGTTTATCCCAGCTTTCTATACTACGATTTGGACCAATTGCCAACGTGGCACACCAGGTACACTTCGGCAATTACCGTCATCGTGTTGCCGCTGATGGTGACACAGGTGTTGCTGCACGGTTGGGGGATTTGGACTAACGGAAGTACCATTGGGGTGATTCAGGCCTTGATGATTGTTGCAATCTGGGGTTTGACGTTTCTCAAAGCAGTACCGCTGCACGATCAAATCCAGGTCGGTAAAGCAACTACGGCAGAATTGACGGCTTTGGTCGGCTGGAACTGGCCCCGAACAGCCTTATGGACAGTGATTTATCTTTTAAACTTTATGCGGCCCTAGAGCGGCTGCTCTAGAACTGGCAAACCTTAAGATTTGCCAGTTCTTAAGAACTAGAGGAAATGCAAGCAAAAAAATGGATGACGAACGTATTGCGGATCGCTGCAATTTACAATCTGATTTGGGGAGCCTGGGTAGTTTTGTTTCCCGATCAATTCTTTGCCTGGACCGGTATGGAGACTTTGAATCATCCGATGATCTGGCAGGGCATGGGCATGGTAATTGGAGTTTATGGATTGGGCTATTGGTGGGCGAGTTACAACCCTTTGGTGCACTGGCCGATCGTTGCGGTTGGTTTTCTGGGTAAGATCTTTGGGCCCATCGGTTTTGTTTTCAACTACCTGACCGGAGCTGCTCCTGCAGCTTTTGGTTATACACTGATTACGAATGACCTCGTTTGGTGGGTGCCGTTTTTCTTGATCCTGAGAGCGGTCCATGTGCAGTCTGGATGGCGGTTGTCATGGCCGGAAAATCAAGGATCTGCATGACAAAACTCTTCTTCAAGCACAACACTTTCCCTACCTTAGCAGAAATCCACAAGTACGGATATTATGCGACAGATAAATGCTCACTTGTTTTTTTGTTTTCTGATCGGTTTGTCCCATTTGGAGGCAGGGAATATTGAAACCAATTACATCGATCAGTGGAAAAGGTTTTATCCTACCCTTGCCCTGGATCAGGGCCTTCACGAAGCGATTTTCCATTTTGAGAAAAGGGATGGCGAGACCATCCAAAACTGGATTGATACCAACAAGCAATTGCTGGCAGACTTAGCCGAAACGGAAAGTCCCTATGTGCGGAATCAGTCGATCGATGCCCGGCTGCTCAGCATGAAGGCGCGATCCGAAATTGACCGGTGGGAGCGCAGGGCCGTTCACCGCCATTCCATCCGTATGTATACGGAGTTGATTGGAAAGGCAGTGGAACCGGTCCTGGAGGCAGAAATTTTGAACGATTATGAACGAATGTCGCTGGTTTGTCAGCGGATGGACGCCGTAAAAATGTTGTGCCGGGCGGCAAGAGAACAGTTGGAGGGTGGCTCCAAACGGGAATTGGAACGAAGCATTAAAGCACTATCCCTGCAGGTGGTATGGTACGGCGAAAAGCTTCCGGGACAAATAAAATCTGATGGGGACCACGAAGATTGCCCTGATCTAGTACAACGCGGCCGCGATGTGGCAGCTGAGATCCAGCGATTGATAGACTTTGCTTCGCAGACCTTGCTGCCCGCCAGTGAGGAGGGACCGGCAGTGCTCGGGCGGTCCGAATACGCCAAGCAACTGGAATTATACCTGGATCAACCAATGACTCCGGAGCAATTGGCGGAGATGGCCAAAACGGAGATCGAAACGGTTCGCGGACTGATTGAGGAAGTCTCCCGGAAATACGTCCAAAAGATTGCTCAAGGAGGTGCGATCCCCGAATTGCCGGATAGTTTGGTGAGCATGGCTTTCAGGGCTATGGAGCGAGATGCACCGGTGAACGGGAAGGAATATTTGAAATTCTGGCTCGACCTTTCAGAAAAAGCACAGCGCTTTATCCGGGAAAAAAGGATCGCTACTTTACCCGACTTTCAAACCTTGCGAATCATGCCGGCTCCGGAAAGTGCAGGTGCTGCGGCCCGGATAGGCTGGGTCGATAGCGCCCCGCCATTTGCCCCCAATCCGGTAACAACCCTTTACCTGCCGTCTATTCCAGAAGACTTTCCGGAAGCCGAAAGAGTTGATTTTTGGTCTTCTTTTAATAAACCCTTCAATCGGATGATCGTCATTCACGAGCTTTTCCCCGGTCATTACATGCAGATTAAGATCAGTCGCGAGACGCCTCATCCGGTTCGGTTGCTGTTTCCCTACGCCCTTTATTTCGAAGGTTGGGCTACATTTTGTGAAAGGGTCGTTTTGGATGCGGGCTGGGATGCGGAGAATCCCCTGACGTATCTCGCTCACTTGCGCAAGCGATTGGAAAATGCCAACCGCGCCTATACTTCCGTTAAAGTGCATTGCGATGGCTGGACCCAGGAGGAGGTGTTGCGGTTTTCTTCGGAGACTTCTCTACTGGCTCCTCAATTTGCCAAAAGTTTATGGGGGAGACTCATGCGATCGCCGATGCAAATGACTTCCTATTTTTTGGGCGGAAAGCAGTTCACCGAATTGTTGCGGACGGAAAAAAAACGGATGGGTGAGCAATTTGTCCTCCAGAAATTCATGGATACCATTATGCGTTCGGGAGCCATACCCATTGATGAATTTGAAGCAGTTTTTCGTAAAAGCCAATCGTAAACCATGTCGATAGATCGATTTGAAATTCAACCGGGATACACCATTTCACGCATTGTAAAAGGAGGCTGGCATTTGGCGGGAGGGCACGGTGCCATTGATAAAGAAGCGGCCATTGCCGATATGCTGGCTTTTGTAGAATCGGGCATTACAACCTTTGATTGTGCCGATATTTATACGGGGGTAGAGGCGTTGATTGGCGAATTTCTCCGGAAGTACCGGACCTCATTTTCTCGGGGCAGCCTACCTGCCGTGCAGATCCACACCAAATATGTGCCGGATTACGATGCTCTTTCTTCTTTGCGAAAAGAGGATACGGAGGCGGTGATCGACCGTTCTTTAAAGCGGCTGGGCACCGAACGTCTCGATCTGGTACAATTTGCCTGGTGGGACTACCAGGTACCGGGTTATGTAGAAACGGCCATGCACCTGCAAGAAATGCAGCAGGCGGGAAAGATCCGGTACATCGGAGTGACAAATTTTGATGGTCAACGCCTCGGCGAAATTCTCGATGCGGGCGTTCCAGTCGTTGCCAATCAGGTGCAATATTCAATCCTGGACCATCGGGTCGAGCGGGATTTGAATGCACTGGGAGCGGAATACGATATTACCTATCTGTGTTACGGCGTATTGGCCGGGGGCTTTCTCTCGGATCAGTACCTGGGAAAGGAGGATCCAAAACCTCCTTTGGAAAACCGTTCTTTGGTGAAATACCGACTGATTATCGACGAGTTTGGCGGTTATCAATTGTTTCGGCAGGCGCTTGAGGTCATGCGGACGATTGCCGACCAATACGGAGTTGGCATCGCCGAAGTTGCTGCGCGGTACATTTTGCAAAAGCCAATGGTGGGTGGTGTGATAATCGGTGTCCGCAACCGCCGACATTTAGCAGCAATGCAAAGAATGGAAAATTTCGAGTTGTCGGAAAATGATCTGGAAAAATTGCGAAAAATCAGGGAACAGGCCAAGGGGCCGCTGGGGCCCTTCTACGCTTTGGAAAGAGATAAAACCGGCAAGCATGGAGCCATCATGAAATACAACCTCAATGAGCAAAGAAGCTAATAATAGCCATGTGCGTGGCGGTATCCTGGGTGCTTTACTTCCATTTCTGGTGTTTGTAGTTGGCGTGATGGTGATCGCTTTGTCAGGAGCCCCGGACGAACGGGGTTTTTGGCCCATTCTGATCTTGGCGTTGGGATTGGGGCTTCTACTGGCAAGAGACCGGGACGCCTATGCGAAAACTGTTATTGAGGGCATGTCCGACTCCCTGGTGATGATCATGATAACGGCGTGGATATTGGCTTCCATCATCGGTGTGCTGATGACGATTACCGGTTTTGTAGATGCCTTGCTCTGGCTAGCCAGCCAGGTACAGCTGGGACCTCGAGGCATGGTGCTTGCGGCTTTCCTGATTTGTTGCACCGTTTCCTTATCCACGGGTTCCAGTTTTGCTACGATATTGATCTGTAGTCCGCTGCTTTATCCGGCAGGCGGACTATTAGGGGCTCACCTGCCAACCCTTGCCGGCGCCATTCTGGCCGGTGCTACTTTCGGGGATTTCACGGCTCCGATTTCTGATACGACCATTGCCAGTGCCTTGAGCCAAAAGGCCGAAATTGGACCGACGGTGCGAAGTCGAGTCAAGTATATCATTCCGGCCATGCTGCTGGCTCTGCTGCTGTTCTGGCTCAGTGCGGGACGACCTTCGGAGCAGGTCGTTGACTCGTCTAAAGCACTTGCGGGAGCTCCCGGGGGCATGCCGATGTTTTTGGTCCCCATTTATATCATTTGGCTTTTTCTCCGCGGTAAGCATTTGCTTCATGGGTTGTTGATGGGCCTGCTGGTGGGGGTGGTGATTGGTCTTTTGTTTGGACTGCTGCCGGTGGAAAAGATCTTGTCGCTAGATTTGGAAAAGATGTCGGCCCAGAGCTTTGTGATCGATGGTATGAACCGGGCGGTTGGGATCAGCTTCTTTACCATTTTACTGATGGGATTGGTCGCTACCCTTAAAGCTGCGGGATTGGTGGATCAACTGGTGGATTTTGCCGAGCGGTACCAGAGTAAACAGAAACATGTTGAATGGGGCATTATGACAACCGTCTGGGCCGCGGTGATGTTGACTACGCATAGTGTCGTGGCGATTTTAATGGTGTCGGAATTTGCCAATCGAACGGGAGAAAAAGCAGGGATCTCCCCCATTCGGCGGGCCAACCTTCTCAGTATTGTCGTGTGCATTTTTCCATTTCTTTTGCCTTATTTTATTCCGGTTATTCTCCTATCCAATACTACTACCGCCGGAGCCGAGTTTGGTGTACCAGCGGTAACGCCGTTGGAGGTGGGTATGCACAATTTTGTTTCGTGGGGTTTGGTATTGGTGACTTTGGCGATACTATTTTTTGGATACGGACGAAAATCGTTAAATTCTCGAACCACTTCAATAGATGAATAATGGATGAACAGCAGCAACAAAGGTCGGATCAATTCGAACTGTACGATCTAAGAATTGTCGTGGAAAGCATCAGCGGGCATTGCACCTGTGAGATGTCGGAAGGGGATTGTTTTTATCTGAGGGGAGGAAAGATCTCCCTGCCGGATGGTGAAAATTTCTGTCTCTATGCTTTGCAGTCCACTATTCCCATTTTGCCGGCCAAACAGCGCAAATGCCATCCTGCGGATTGGATGGAGACCGATGCCAGGGTCATCTGCCCGGATCCTGCTTGCGGGCTGGTCATGCGCATCGATCGCGTGGGACAGCGATTGTTGAATCACGATGATGTCAGTCCGATTCCTTGGGATTCCATCGAATAAGAGCGACGGTGCGATCCGAGTAACAGTTCATGGCAGTAAAACGACGGTCCACCGATTTTTTGCTACTTCGGCAACAGCATTTCTTTCATCTTGAAGGAAAAATGAAATTCGGAATTAAAGAGCAAAAGAGATTAAGGGATAAATACGGTCCGGAGGCATTGGTGACCGGGGCATCTTCCGGGATCGGACTGGAAATAGCTGAACGATTGGCCGAGGCTGGGTTTAAGGTCATCATCACCGGCCGAAGATCATCCTTGCTCAACAAGATTGCAGCGGATCTAAGCAATCGCTATAAGACGGAGGTGACCGCTCTAGGTGGAGATCTATCTGAAGAGGATGATGTGCAGGCCCTGATCAGGGCAATTAAAGAACGCTCGGTTGGTCTTGCCGTTTTGAATGCCGGTTTTGGAACCTCGGGCGCATTCATTAAATCTGACTTGGAGAAGGAAAAAAATATGCTGGCACTCAATTGCGGAGCGTTGTTGATGCTGACCCATCACTTTGCCAAACATTTTGCGGAGCGAGGACGCCGCGGCGGGATCATCTTGATGAGTTCCATTGTCGGTTTTCAGGGAGTGCCCAATGCCGCGCACTATGCTGCTACCAAAGCTTACGTACAATCGCTCGGAGAAGCATTGGCGGTCGAATTAAAGCCTTTGGGTATTGATCTTCTCAGTGCCGCGCCTGGGCCCGTGGTCTCTGGCTTTGGCGAAAGGGCTTCCATGCAGATGGGAAATGCCCTGAAGCCCGAAGACGTCGGTATCCCAATTCTCAAGGCTTTGGGTCGGAAGCATACGGTATTCCCCGGCCGGTTGACCAAGTTGTTGATCTATTCCCTCCGTACGGCGCCGCGATTTTTAAAGATTCAGATTATGAACCAGGTAATGGGAGGTATGACCAAGCATCAGTCGGGCGTTAGTTCTTGAAGTTCTTTCTTGGCTTTGTCCAGTTTCCCACTGATGTTCCAACCAATGTCTACGATCCTTTGAAAACAGGCCCTGGCCTGATCGGGAGATCGATCTTTGTAGTGATCGCCCAAAAAATCGAGCGCTTCGATGGTATACCAGAAAGGCTGGGTGTTTTTAGGCTCGAGGATCTTCTGGTAGTAATGCAAGGCACTTTGGTGATCCTCCCTGGCTTGATGGTAGCCGGCCAGATAGATGTTGGTGTACGGATCGAATTCATATCGAGATAGAAGGACTTCTCCCAGTTCTACCATCACCGGATCGAATTCCCTCAGGTTTGCTGCCGTAGAGAGAATGTTCAATAATCTGAGTGTCGATTGATTCCCGTACCTTGTAAATTCTGGAAAGCGCTCCAGTGTGGTTTTAGTCAATTGTCGACTCTTATCCCATTCTGTGGAATCGCCAAAGCCCATAAAGCCTGAAGCTAGTGCTTTGGCTAACATTTCCTGCCTATTGAACTCGGGAATCTCCTTGTTGTCAAATACGAAGTGTTGTAAGAAGCGGAGTGCGAAAAGAGAATAGGTAACATCTCCGTTGATCAATCGAGCGGGATCGCTCATTAAGTTGTTGTTGGCCAATAGGATCAAGCTTAGTCCGTCCTCGGGGACCTTCAGCAAAAGACTGGAGAAACAATCTTCCTGTCCATAGCCCCAAACCATCTTTTTGCCGTTGAATTCTTGTACGAAAATACCCAATCCGTAGGGACTATTACCGGTACTGACCGCGGTGGCCGTAAACATTTGCTGCCTGCCGGATTGGGAGAGTAAACCATCGGTGGAAAGAGCTCGGTCAAAAGCCGCCAGGTCCCTTACGTTGGAGACCAGACCGCTGGAGGTGCTCAAACCGAAGTCGTAATGACCGGGCTCCGTTTCACCGTAAAAAGAATACGGCTTTGCCAATCTAGGTAATAGTGAATCTAAACGGGATTGATTCGTGAGCCCAATGGTATTTTCCAAGGATAAAGGAAACAGGATCGAGTCTCGGAGCAATTGCTCGAACGGCAATCCACTTGTCTTTTCCAAAACTTCGGTCAATCGAAAAAACCGGGGACTGTAATTAAAGAAACTGCCGGGCTGGCCTTCGGAAGTATGCGAGAGGACGTGGCGGACCGTCACCGATTCCGGAAAATGATCCGACGTTCGGAGATACCGGTTGATGGGGGCCTCCAGGTCAATTTTTCCCCCTTCTACCAACTTCATTAAGGCAGTAGCGGCAAAGGTTTTGGTGATGGATGCGATCGGGAAAAGTGTATTGGAATCCAGTGCCACCCGATTTTCCAAATCCCGATATCCCAGGTAATCTTCAAAGATAACTCGCCCGTTTTTTGTAACGATGGCCGCCAGGCCCGGAATGTGGAAATAGTCTTTTAATTCCAGTAGGTCTTCTTTGAAGGTTGGCATTTGCTGGTTGGCGTTTTGGTCCTGGCAAGCAAAAAGGATTAAGGTGAATAAGAGATAAAAATGCTTGTTTTTCATGATGGTGCGAATGGAAAGAGTTGTAAATCTAGCGGAATACTTGGATGATGGCGGCAACGGCTTCTTTTTCCGTTTTTGGCTGCAGCAATTCCGGCGGATAGAAAATGGCCATTCCGGTAGCATCATTCGGAATGTAAACTTCAAAACTGCCGAGCTCATTACTGATGGTTTCGATCTGGCCATCCGGGGATCGAATCGGTACGTGGGGGAGTGCCTCACCGTTTTTTTGGCGCAGCATGCCTTTTACCAAGAAGTCCCCCTGGGGTTCGGAAGGTCCTTGAGCTGAAACTTCCCGGTCTATGTTTAACATTTCCCGTACCATTGGTATGGTGCCGAGGTAGACATCGAGTTTGCTGGCACCTCTTGGCTCCAATTCAATTTTGTAAGTAGCCGCATACTTATAAGTAAGTCTTGATGGCCCGGTAGGCAATGCTATTTGATAGAGGCCGTCGTGATCCGAGACGCAGCTCGTGCCTTGATCCTGCAAGTAAACAGATCCATCGACAATGCCCAGGTACGGATCAAAGTCCAGTTGATAGATGTGTCCGTTTAGCAAATCTTGTCCGTAGTTTTCTGTCAATAATAATAGTAGCAGACAGGGGAGGGGTAAGTGCCATTTTTTCATAAAGGTAGTTACGAGTTATCGGTTGGGTCTTCGGCGTCAAAGTTATGAAAGTTTGTCCTTTTGCATTTGGAGATATATTGCATTTACTTGGAGTCTTTTGCCAGATTTCTTTTCGACAGTACGAAAAACAGAGAGAGAAGCGTGCCCATGATTACCTGCGGAACGGCAAATAAGACCCAGGAAGAGGTAAACATCGACAACGGTTGATAAGATTGTCTAAAACCTTGGATGCGCCGATTAATTTGTTGCTCCGGTACCTCGGAGGCAACCATCATTTCCGTCCAGGTTTGTGCCGCCATATCTACCCATCCCGGTTCCAGGTATTGGGTGTAGAAGAACATATAGACTTGAAAGAGCAGTCGCCCGGTAAGGACAATGACCACTACCGACAAAAGTGCATTGAAAAAAGTCAATCGATGATCATTTGCTCGTTTGATGTTCCGCAGACCCCAGGCAATGAGTAGAAGATTCAGGAGATTGTAAAGCAGGTTGAACCAGTTGCTCAGTCCCAATCCGATCCAAGTTAGCGTTTGGGTGGTCACGATCAGGGCCAAACCGAGAAACAGGCCCCACTGCAAACTTTTTACGATCATCATTTTTGACGATAAATTAGTTTGCGGTTCACGAATGACCGTAAGATTTCGACGAATCGTGCGATCGGCCGTCCGGACAACTTTTAAAAGTGAATGTTCGCGAACCGGTCATAAGTATTACCTATCCACGGATAAGTTAATCGAATAGGTATTGCAGTAATTTTTGTTTTACTTTGACAAAAAAATAACAACAAATGGATCATAACGGCAACAATACCAACGGCGAAAGCAAGTGCCCATTTCTGGCTGCGTCTCACAGACATACGGCAGCGGGTGCGCTTTCCAATTCAGACTGGTGGCCCAATCAGCTGAACCTTAAAATCTTACATCAGAATACTGCGGAGTCCGACCCAATGGGAGAGGATTTCAATTATGCGGAAGAGTTCAAGAGCCTCGATCTGGACGCCGTGAAAAAGGATCTCTATGGCCTGATGACCGACTCCCAGGAGTGGTGGCCGGCAGATTATGGACACTACGGACCTTTTTTCATTCGGATGGCTTGGCACAGTGCAGGAACGTACCGTGTCGGCGATGGTCGGGGTGGCGCATGCTCGGGCACACTTCGGTTTGCACCGCTTAACAGTTGGCCAGATAATGGAAACCTGGATAAAGCTCGGCGTCTTTTGTGGCCAATTAAGCAGAAATACGGTCGCAAGATCTCTTGGGCGGACCTTATGATCCTCACCGGAAACTGTGCTTTGGAGTCCATGGGCTTCAAGACCTTTGGGTTTGCCGGTGGTCGTGAAGACATTTGGGAGCCGGAAGGAGATATTTATTGGGGGCCGGAAACCGAATGGTTAGGGGATGAGCGTTATTCAGGTGACCGCGATTTAGCGAACCCGCTGGGTGCGGTACAAATGGGACTGATCTACGTGAATCCGGAAGGACCAAACGGCAATCCCGATCCACTGGGATCAGCTCGGGATATTCGCGAGACTTTCGCTCGGATGGCAATGAACGACGAAGAGACGGTAGCTTTGGTTGCTGGTGGACATACCTTTGGTAAAACACACGGTGCCGGTGACGCATCGCTGGTTGGGGTAGAGCCGGAAGGAGCGAGTATCGAGGAGCAGGGACTGGGTTGGAAAAGCAGTTTCGGTTCGGGTAAAGGAGCGGATGCCATTACCAGTGGTTTGGAGGGTGCTTGGACGCCGACACCGACAAAATGGGACAATAGCTTTTTTGATACTTTATTTGGTTATGAATGGGAATTGAGTAAGAGTCCGGCGGGTGCACATCAGTGGGTACCTAAAGGAGGTGCTGCCACCGATGCGGTGCCAGATCCGTACGATGCCGGTAAGAAGCATCCACCGGTGATGTTAACCTCCGACCTGGCGCTGAGAATGGATCCCATTTAT
>JANQRV010000300.1 GCA_028284395.1 Saprospiraceae bacterium | reverse complement strand
TTACGATGCGCTGGCGAATATGAGAGAAACGGATATGATGACGGTAAGCTTTGGTGTAAAGGTCATCAATACTCGGGGATTCAATAGTAGTACTCCCATTCGTTCTCTACAATTGATTGATGGGGTCGACAACGCTTCACCGGGCCTGAATTACCCACTCGGGAACTTCATGGGCGTAGCGGGGCTGGATATTGAAGGCGTCGATTTGGTGATTGGAGCCAGTTCGGCCTATTTTGGGCCAGGAGCATTTAATGGCGTTGTCAACATGCGCACCAAAAGCCCATTCAAATACAAGGGATTGGAAATCGAACTTAAAGGTGGCCAAAGGGACTATTTTGAAGGTGGCCTCCGATTTGCCCATGCTTTTAAAGATCGAAAAGGGCGAGATCGCTTTGGGTTCAAAGTGAATTTCTCCTATTCGCGTGTATATGACTGGGAAGCAGATGATCCAAGTCCTTCGATCGGTAGTCTACAGGATTCGGTAGGTATGGATAATCCCGGGGGCTATGATGCGGTAAACCGGTATGGAGACGAACCGTCACGTGATAATACCTCTCTCTTTGAGCAATTCGAACATCCTGGTTTAGGCAGGATCTATCGGACCGGCTATTGGGAAAAGGATTTGGCCGATTACAATAGCTACAACTTAAAAAGCAGTGTCGGATTGCATTACAAGATTGATCCTGGCTGGGAGCTGATCGGAACCACGCATTTTGGCATGGGGACCACCGTTATGCAACTGGACAATCGGCTTAGTCTGAGGGATGTGTGGGCTATGCAGAATAAATTTGAAATTAAGCATAAGGATAATTTTTTCTTGCGTTTCTATACGACGCGTGAGGATGCCGGAGACACTTACGATATCGTGTCGACAGCTTACATACTGCAAGGAAGACGCAAGGGAGATGGGACCTGGCTTTCGGACTATCGGGATTATTGGAATCGGAATATCAATGATGAAGTTAGGGCATTACCGGAATTCCCTTCCCTCGGTCCGCCCCCGGATTTTCGGTACGATTTTGAAGCAGCGCAAAGAATTTTGGATGAAAATTCAGAGCAATTACAGGCCTGGCATGATCAGGCAAGAAGTGCTATGGACAATGGTTTCCTGGAACCGGGTACCGAACTTTTTCAGGAAGTATTCAACGACATTACCAGTACTGTGGTTTCTGAAGGAGGTACGAAATACGTCGATCGTTCCCGGTTGTATCACTGGCATGGAGAATATCGAATTAAGCCTCGATTTGTTGATGAAATTACCATTGGGGGAAATTTCCGCTTATATACCCCCTACTCGGAGGGAACCATATTTGCAGATACTTCCGGTACGAGAATCCGTACCTACGAATATGGTGCTTACGTGGGCGTGGAAAAGTGGTTGGCAGGAGATCGATTGAAATTGAACTTTGCAACACGTATGGATAAGCATGAAAACTACGATTACCTTTTTAGTCCAGCGTTATCGATGCAATACCGGCTGAATCTGCTTCATTCGGTTCGTTTCTCCGTCTCCTCGGCGCTGAGGAATCCGACCTTGATCGAACAGTATTTTTATTTTAAGGTCGGGTCCGCTTTTTTGCTCGGCAATATTGCCGGTTATGAAAACCTTATTACCCTCGAATCTTTTGAGGAATACCTTGATAACGGACTGGACCGGAACTTGCTGATTTACTTTGATGAGCCTCCCATTAGGCCAGAGAAAGCCCTGGCTATGGAAATGGCATACTCCGGTGTGTACTTCGATAATAAATTAGATGTGAAGGCAACTTATTATCTGAATCGTTATAAAGATTTTATCGGCTACAAGATCGGATTAGAAGTGCCATTCGTTGTGGGTGGTTTTCCGGGTATTCCCTTGGCGTATCGATTTGCTGCCAATGCAAGAGACATCACCTTTACGACGGGTTTTTCACTGGGGCTTAGCTATTTTATCAACCGCAACATAACCTGGACGGGAAATTACTCTTGGAACCAAATCTTTAAGCAAAGTGACGACCCCCTGATCCCTGCGTACAATACGCCGGCCCACAAATTTAACGTTGGACTCAATTTTCGAAACCTAAAGGCGCTCGGTTCCGAAAACTGGGGTTTTAATACCAATTTCCGGTGGATCGAGGGATACACTTTTGAGAGTTCACCACAATTTACAGGACGCATTCCCGCTCAGATCCATTTGAGTGCCAATATCAATAAGTACATTCCAGCAATGAATCTAACGCTCAAGGTAAGTGGTTCCAATTTGCTGGATCGTCGACAAAATGGTCTGTACGGCGGCCCTCTCGTCGGTCGTTTTGTTTTTGCGTCGGCCTATTTTAATATTAAATAAAGTGCTGAATCTAATCTGATTAAATAACCAATACTTAAACGATGAGATCAACTATTTACACAACCATCTTGCTGTTTTCTATCAGCGCAGTGGCCATTGGTCAGGAACGCTACCTCAGTGAAGTATTTGAAGACGTCAAAATAACGGAGAATGTTCAATACGGTACCAATATCAGTATCGTCCAGATTATTCTGGGACTGAGCAGTGACCCAGGACCGGAAGATCTGTTCCTGGATGTATACGAGCCAGAAGGAGACGATTTGATGGAGCGGCCGGTTGTCGTGTTTGCCCACCGGGGAGACTTTTTACCACCGGTCATTAATCAAACCCCTTACGGGAGTAAGGGCGATAGTGCTGTAGTAGAAATTTGCCGGGATATGGCAAAACGAGGATTTGTGGCCATTTCGATGGGATACCGCCTTGGTTGGAACCCGTTTGGAAGCGACCAGGAAATCAAATCTGGAGTCTTGCAGGCTTCTTATCGCTTGTCCCAAGACATGCATAATGTGGTTCGCTTTCTGAGAAAGCATGCCGCTGAAGACGGCAATACCTTTGGCATTGACACGACCCGAATCGCAGTTGGCGGATTTGATTCTGCCGGATGGGGTGCGGAAAGCCTGATCAACCTCAAAAGTGTATCCCAGATTGATACCTTGGTAAAGTTCGTGGATCTTTCAAAGATGCCGCCGGAGCCCTTTGTACTGGAGGCGGTCCACGGTAATCCCCAAGGAACGAATGAGGCCTTGTTAAACCTTCCCAATCACGTTGGCTATTCATCTGCTGTCTCCGCCATTATTAATATTGAGGGTGGAGTTGGTGACCTTTCGTGGGTTGAAGCTGGCGATGCACCCGTGATCGCCTTTCAGCGTCGGAGTAGTTTTGATCGCAATGGCATCAGAGATGTTACTTTGACGGCGGGAGGTTCGATCATTATACCAACCGGTGCTTTTCCGGATACTATTATTCATCGCTCTCAAGCCTTGGGCAATCAGGACATTTTCATCAATGCCGGTTTTGATGATCCACTGACTGCCGACGCAATGGCTAGTACTGATGGTCTCGAAGGCCTCCTGCTTTACGACGGTACCAAAGTCAATCTTACGGTCCTATGTGATCCTACGCCAGGAGCTGATTCTTCTTCTTACGGCAACAACAACTACCCTTGGAACTGGTATGATGAAGCAACATTCGGGGCGATTTGGGATGGAGTCCCCAATCAAACTATTCCCTCGCAAATCTATATTTGCGGCTTTAATGCAAGCGAGGGTAACCCCAATGATGCAACTCTGTCTCGAATGTTTATCGATACAATGACGAATTACATTGCACCAAGATTGGTTGTTGCGATGAATCTAAACAATGTAATTATCAGTACCGATGATGCTTTAAAATCGGAGGTAGGGTTTATTGCATTTCCTAACCCAGTCGCAGGACAACTCACTTTTGAGGCCGATAAGCCGATGCAAAATATCGAGTTGATTGATCTAAATGGTAGAGTGGTTTATCGATTATCCGGATTGAATGACAACCAGCGAATATTGAACGTTCAGTCTTTTCCACAAGGGATTTACGTAGCGAGAATCCAATTCGAAGAAGGCATTCTTTCGGAGAAAATCATCGTCAGATAAGGTCGATGGCAGGGCTTCACAGCTGGTCGCAGTTTTGGAGCCCTGCTCCCATCTTATTTCTCTAAAAACTTCGGCGCTTTCCGATGTTTCGTACTTTGTTCAAAAGCATATACCATTTCCAGAAGAACAGGTTCGCTCCAAGCCCGGCCGAAAAAGGATACTCCTACCGGTAGCTCATCGATGAAACCCATAGGAACTGTGATGTTGGGATATCCGGCAATTGCAGCAGGAGAAGAGCTCCCCAGATGAAAAGCATCTCCATTGACTAAGTCAGATTTCCAGGCTGGAGAGCCAGTTGGAGAAATGATTGCATCGAGGTCATGCTCATCCATAACCCGGTCGATTCCTTCTTCACGCATACCTTTTTGCATGGTAGCCAATGCCTCCAGGTACTCTGGTGATTCCAGATCTCCTTTTTCCTGGGCTAATTCCAGTAATTGTTGTCCGAAATATTTCAATTCGACCGGATCATTTTTGTTGAATTCGATCAGATCTGCTAGACTTTTAACGGGGGCATTCTCTCCCAAGGAGGCAAAGTATTTATTCAGTCCGTCTTTGTATTCATAGAGCATGACCTGAAAGGATTGACCGCCTACACTGGACAGGGAAATCTTGTCAATCTCGATGATCGTAGCTCCTTGTGATTGGAGATGGTCAATGGCTTTGTCAAACAGCTCTCCGACCTTGTAATTTCGACCGATGGGCTCTTTGTAGACCCCAATTCTCTTACCTTGGAGACCATCTTCAATCAGAAACTGGGTGTAGTCTTCAAAGTACTTGCCGGAGCTGAACGCGGTTTTACTATCTCCCGGATCGACTCCGACCATGGTACCCAAACAAATCGCTGCGTCACGAACGGTTCGTGCCATGGGGCCCGGAGTGTCCTGGGTAAAGGAAATGGGGATAATGCCCGATCGGCTTAATAAACCGACCGTAGGTTTGATACCGACGATCCCATTTGCGGTAGATGGACAAACAATGGATCCATTGGTTTCGGTACCGATGGCAACCACGCAAAGATTTGCCGACACCGAGGCTCCGGAGCCGGAACTGGAGCCGCAGGGATTCCGATCCAGTATGTAGGGGTTCTTTGTAAGTCCGCCGACGCCGCTCCACCCACTGGTCGACATGCGTCCTCGAAAATTGGCCCATTCACTCAAATTGGCTTTACCAAGAAGGATCGCACCAGCTTCCCTTAATTTTTGGGCGACCCAACTATCTTGCAGAGGATGGGAACCTTTGAGTGCCCGAGAACCGGCAGTCGTTTCCATTTTGTCATGAGTATCTATATTGTCTTTTAAAATAATGGGAATACCGTGCAGTGGACCTTTTAAGGTACCCTCTTTCATAGCTTCGTCGAGTTGGTCAGCGATGGCCAAGGCATCGGGATTTATCTGGATGATTGAATTGACCTCTGGTCCATTTTCGTCAATCGCTGCAATGCGGTCCAGATACAACTGAGTCACCTCGCGAATGGTAAATTCTCCATTTGCATAACCCTTTTGTAGCTGTTCAATGGTAAACTCTTCCAGCTGAAACACCGGGATCGTTGCCGTTTCGGTAGAGGCGACCTTTGTCTTGCAAGAAACTACCAGTAGACAAATGATCGGTAGCAGTAAAATAGTTGTGAATCTCTTCATAGCAGTTGGCGTAAGGTTATTGGGGAAAGGTACACCTTTTTACCAACAATTTATTTGGGGGTCTTTTAATTTTGAAAGGAGGCTTTTATCGATCAAAAGAAACGGGCAATCGTCAATTGTGAAAAAGAGTCATCCCGAAAGAAGTAGAATAATTCATTTTCTTCAAAGTCAGAGAGAATTCTCAATTCGAGCTCGATTTTCCAATCTTGTCCCAAACGCCTTTCTCCTTCAATGCTAAAGATCTTGCCATTTTGTTCGAGATCTAACAAAGCTCCGAATAGAATGGCGGTATCTTGGGTATCGTTAAAGGCCAATCGCCCTCCTGCGAAAAGGTCCTTTTGGAATGCTGTCCCGGTACTGCCGGTAATTTCTGCACTTGCAAGGTCAAAAACAATGGGTTTGCGATTGTCATAAAGAAACTCTACTAACAATCCGAGGTCTATCCCACT
This sequence comes from Saprospiraceae bacterium, assembly GCA_028284395.1. Taxonomy (GTDB): domain Bacteria; phylum Bacteroidota; class Bacteroidia; order Chitinophagales; family Saprospiraceae; genus JANQRV01. Next base: position 13,495 of record JANQRV010000300.1, on the reverse strand, counting down.
AGCTCCAATATTGCCAAAGGTATATTCACCTCCAACAACCAGGGCTTGGAAGTCATCCGAATCAGCAAATCGGTTGATCCCTTCGAGTTTCCAAAGCATAGCACCGGTCGTGGCCTGTAGGTCGATGCCCAGCTGGTGCATCTTCTCGTAGAATGGGACCAACTCGCCATTGATGTTGGGGCGAACGAGAAATTCGCGGTTGCGATGATAAATATAGGATAGGCCGATATCGAATACGCCAAAGTAATGACTGTAACGAAAAGCGCCTCCCAAATCAAAATCCCCGGCTCCAGAGCCATTCAGTGTTTTACGATCGTCAATGACAACTGGGAATCGCAATCTTCCCTTCTCACCGGGAAGCGTGCGATAGCGGTGATAGGGGAGGAGAAAAGCCTCAAAAGTCCCAAATTCTGAAGTGTAGGAGGCTTGTACCATCGGTTGACCAAGCTTTTGTTCGCCGTCAAAGCTTTCCACTTGGTCGGTTTGATTGATGACATCCACCAGGTGTACAGATTCGGTAACGCCCCAATAAACTTTCTTTAGCCCGGCGCTGATTTCCCAATTACCTTTTGATATTTGGTAATACAGTTCTCGGATATCCCAGTGACTTCGTTGTGAATCACCGGAGCTGAGCCGGCCGAAGACGTCTGCCACGACTTGCTGTTCTCCCTGATCCCATCTTATATCGAATTCAGGTTGGAATGCAATCGAACCGAAGTACCTTTTTTGATTCGCATACAAGCCTTCTTTAAAGAAGTAGCGATGATCGGAAGAAATTTCCATTGAAAAATCTGTTTCCATCTTCGACGATTTCTTTTGTTGCGCAAATACAATTATCGGGAGCAAAGAGAAAGCTAAAGACTGAATGACTAATTTCATCGAGCTTTGATTTGAAGAAAGAGCGTCTAGCTGACGCTCTTCAATTTAGTCTGTGAAAAATCGCTATCGTTCATATTTGCTTCAAAGTCATAATCTTCAAAAAGGATCCAGGTCTCTTTTTTGGATTGATGGTTGCTCATGTGCAATTCTCCCGGAAACCAGAAATTACCCTTGTATTTTTGGTAGTCCTTGTAAAGCAATGTTTTGAATTTGGCACCTTTGCGATCGAAGAAGACAATTTGTTCAATGCGATAATTTTGTGATGGATTGTAATAGACGTGCATGAATTTGTAACCCGATTTGGGGTCGACGGGATCCCGCTCCACCACGTGGCAATTCGTTCCATTGAACGATTCATCACGCAGATACTTATAAGTGTATTTTTCTATCTCTTGAGAAGAAAGGTCTTCGTAAGCAAATTCACTTCCAACAAACGGACCAGATTTATTGGTCGATGCTATTCTTTTGATTCTCTTAATCGCTGGTAGATACAACCATTGATCATCTGTACCTTCTTTGTGAGTATAGGTCAAGACCGCTGTTCCTTTCACATCCTTCGGACTGTTGAATATGATCATCGACTTATCCCCATCCGTTTCTTGCTCCAAATTGCGACCACTCAGAAGCCTGGTACTTTCCTGTCCATGTTGGTTTTTGAGGATCATTTTTGAGGTGGAAGTGTAGCTGCTCCAGCCGTTGTAAGCATCGTCGTATTTTTTTGCGATATCGAGCCCCTTATTTTGGGACCAGCCGAATGCAACAAAGATGATCCCTGCGAGCAATGCAATTGATTTTTTCATTGTTCTTTCAATTTTAATTTGAGAAATTATCGGAAAATGTTTTTGTAATTTTTTATTGTCGTTTGTCTACTGCGATCATAAGTGCGGGCAAAAAGAGCAGATCGACAATCAAGGCAATAATGATGGTAATAGCCGTTAACTGCGCCATGCCGGAGTTCATGGCAAAGGCAGACTGGGCAAGTATGAAGAAGCCGGCAGAAAGCACTAAGGTAGTTGTGATAATGGCCATACCAACAGTATTAAAGGCATAGTGAATGGCTTCCTCTGATGATTTATGTTGTTCTCGTCTTGCTCTTAGGTATTTTGAAAACAGATGCACGGTGTCGTCGACTACGATTCCAATGGTCATGCTGAAAACTATGGCCAGACCACTGGTGATTTGACTGCTCAGAAAATACCAGACACCAAAGGCTGCGAGTACCGGCAAAATATTAGGAACGATACTTAAAGCACCAAATTTGAAACTTCGGAAAGCAAACATTAAAACGATCGAGATCAAGACGATAGCCCATACGCCTCCTTGTGCCATGCTGTAGATCTGGCGCTGTGTTAAATGAGCGAACATGATGGCAGTGCTGATACCCAGATTGGATTCCCCTTGGATTCCGTGCTCGTTTAGCCATTTTTCTCCATTTTCACTCAACTGAATGAGCTCAGTGGCGGTGATATTATCCACCGTTGCCACAAATCGGGTCTCCGATTTATCTACATTAATTTGATTATTGAGATCAAGTCCGAAAGGAAGAGACATTTCATAAAGCAATAGATATTGTGCAGCCTCTTCTCGGTTGTCGGGTAATTTGTACTCCTGAGGATTGTCGCCATGCATCGACTTATTGACCTTTCGGGCAATGTCCGTATAGGTATTTACGTGGACGACTTTATCGTTGCTTTCAAACCAGTTTTCAAACTCCTGCAAAGTTCTGAGAAATTCAGGGTTACTGATGCCACCATCTTCTCCTGCTCCCACCGAAAATTCTATGGTATAAATACCGGTGAGGTTTTCGGCCATGAAGTCCGTGGCTCTTCTGAATTCAATCCGATCGTCAAAGTATTCGACAAATTGTTCGTTTAATTGATTGCGTGAGGCGAAGAATACCAATGCACCGACCACAGCAATGGATCCAAGTAATAGAGCTCTGCGGTTACCGATGACAAATCCTGCCAAGTTGTCCAGCCATCCAGCCTTAGCTTGTGCTGTAGCTTCGTCTCCCTTCACCTGTACCCACATTGGGAGTATGCTGAGAATAGCCGGCAAGAGCGTGATGGAATACAGAAAAGCGAGACCCACTCCGGTTGCTGCGATGTTTCCAAGATCCCGAAAGGGAGGGGCATCACTGAAATTCATGGTCAGGAATCCTACCACTGTGGTAGCCGAAGTAATAAAAACAGGCATGAAGTTGATTCGCAGACTTTCTTTAATCGCCTCATTTTTATTTAAACCGTTGCGCATGCCTTGTAGAATGGTAATTAAAATATGTATGCTATCGGCTACGGCCAAAGTGAGGATCATGGTGGGGGCCGAGACACTGACGGATGTCAATTCCACTCCCAGATAACTCATGATTCCGACTCCTCCCAAAATTGAAAACATCAATACTAGAACAGTTGCCAACGTAACATTCAGAGCGGTAAAAATGGATTTGAAAGTTCCGGAAAGACCAGCGATTAGCCCCGTATTATATAGAACGAGCAAAATTAATGTTAGAATAATAATGAAGTACATTGCTGGGATCAATGTCGACAGGTCTTGATTAGCTGCTTCCGCAAAAGCATTGGATAACATCACAACACCTGATAAATGCGTTTCAATGCTCGGGTGCTTCGCTTTTAAGAGCGCTACTTGTTCTCGGACAAACGCAGCTACTTCTGTTTCAGCGTCGGGATAAGTCGGGATAGTGATACCGAGTGAATCGGCGATTCTCCTTTTTTCAGCTTGAGTAGCCTGATACTCGTCAGAGTCAGGTTTTTTGATGACGATGTTGACACCAGTTAAAGAGGCATCTTCATTGATTAGCCTATGCTTTAAAATGGGGTCGGCCAGTGCATTTTTTTCCGCCTCTCGAATTGCTGCATCAGATTTATCAACGGCAGTAGAAATAAGATCCTCTACAAACATGTCATCCCCTTCTGCCTTGGTGAACTGATAATTGGTTATGGCATCAACTCTTGAAGAAAAAGGGGTTTGCCAGGCAGAATCCACAAACTCTTCAATGGCGATCAAGACTTCTCGCTGAAAAACCTTTCCTGCTTTAGGTTGTATTATTACATATACGTTATCGTCTTTAGTATACTTCTTCTGTAAGGCATCGAAGGCTTGAAGTTGCGGATTTTCGGCACTGAAGAAGACCCGGTAGTCGTTGTTGAAACCGGCATACTGGAGACCACTGGCAGTAATAATTGCGAGTAAGACAGAACCGATCAATACCGGCCATTTCCACTTCGTAACAAAATTTCCAAGGTAGTAACCCAGCGTTTTTTGATCATTATTCTGATTCATTTCCGCTTTTTTCTTGACAAAATTAGAGGGTCTTTGGTTACTATGATAATGGCAATATTGACAATTTTAGGGTTGAAAGTGACAAATTAAAACCTTAACTTTATCACTGGAAATCATTCAGGTAATCTTGCTATTAGATCCAAAAAAGTTTAGTAATGGTGCGCATTTCTATTTTAGTTGTCGAAGACTCATTTGAGACTGCGATTTTCCCGACACTCGATTTGTTGGAGCACGCCAATGAGTATTTGCTGGAGACTATCGGAGAAAAGATGTTCGATGTAAAAATGGTGGGATTTAAGAAGAAGAAAATCCTTTTGAGTAAACACACTACAGTGCATTGTGATCAAACGATTCGGGAGGAGCTTCAACATGATATTCTCATCATTCCTGGATTTGATATACGTAGAATAGAATTCATCGATTGGGAGCAATACCGGCCTCTAACCCAATGGCTGGTGGAACAACACCGTAAAGGGGTCAAAATTGGAACGATGTGTCTAGGCGCGATACTCTTGGCACAGACGGGATTATTAACGGGCGTGGAATGCACAACACATTGGCAAGGGTGTGATTTCATGAAGAAGAAATTCCCGGATGTTCATCTGTCTCCTTCGGAGGTAATTACCCATAATAATGGGATTTATACAAGTGGAGGTGCCTTCTCATCTATTCAATTGATCCTGTTCTTCATTGAAAAACACTGTGGGAAGGAGGTTGCTAACTACATTGCAAAAATGACGGCGATCGATTATCCGTTGAAGACACAGAATCAATTCTATATATTCGACCAGCAGAAAAACCATTTTGATAAGACTATCATCTCGGCACAAGATTTTATGGAGAAGAACTACGATCAGAACATCAAAATGCAGGATCTCTCGAAAATCTCAAATATGAGTGTTCGCAATTTCATCAGGCGATTTAAAAAGGCTACGGGAGATACACCAATTGAATACCTGCAAAAGATCCGAATCGAAGCGGCCAAGGCAGAATTTGAAAATGGAAACTCCTCCGTTTCCAATGTCATGTATAATTCCGGTTATAAGGATATTAAGTCTTTTGGGATGTTATTCAAGCGGATGACAGGTATGACGCCTTCTGCATACTCTAAACGATTTAATACTGCAACCATGCATTAGACCTTAGGTCTAATGCTAGAACCGACAATATACTTACTCATTTAAAGGCATTTCGATGATACAAACCTGATTACTCCCACCATGCAAGAGGGAAACGTTCTATAAAACCGGTACTGTCAATGGTGAGTTTTACGGGTAAGAAACGTGCCTTTGCCGGATTCCACAACAATTGCTGAACTGCATCGGTGTAAAATTCTTCGGGCTCAGGCTCGGCCATTTTCAACCAATGTTCTCCTGTCCGATAGGTTAGATCCAGAAATCCGTCACTATTGAAATCGTACAGCCAGCTGGCAGTCAGAATTTGCCCTCCATCTCCTCCGTAGAAGGTTGCAGCGGGAAAAAGACCCACAAACTTTTTCGATTCCAGATGATAGATCAGCAAAGATTTGTTGTGGTACCAATTTTGCTTGAAGCCAATGAGGCAAAGCTCATGGGCTGTATCGATTGGTGTTTTCCAGTAAGCGTAAGCTTCGGTATCGTTTGAATCAGGCAAAAACTCGATCTGATCCAGCAGAACGGAGTCAATGCTAGAAAGCCAGGTAGTTGCAGGGAGCGCTGTAATAGCTTCGGAATTCTTGCTCGGAGTAGTAATCGTGATGGTATCCGAAGAAGAAAGGGGAGACAACACCTGGTACAGAGCCGGAGGCACCGGCTGCGGTGATTCTGGTGGTGGAACATTACAGGCTTGATGAATGAGCATAGTGAGGAGTGCAACTCCGCATCCTCTCCGAATCAGAAAGGTGAATTTGGAATAGGTGTTCATTTTGTGCAGCTTTGAAAAGCAGCAATTTACGTTTTTCGAATTTATTTGCCCCAGAATAGCCGTAAAGTTTTGGTTTAGGCTCAGCACCGGCACGACCATCGCCTACATGGTTACCGCATTCCGAATGACTTCCAATGCTTTTCTCTGATCTTTGCCGATCCAAATCAGGTGCCCCCACTCATTATCCAACCAAATTAGCGTAGCATCTTTGATGGAGGTTGCAGCATGTTTTGGGTGATCTAAACCCACCGAATTGTCATTCTTGCTGTGAATGATGACGGTTGGTGCATGAATTTGGGTGATCAGGTTTTTTGGAAGGTTATGCTCAAGGTCGGTAATGAAGCCTCGATGAGAACGCTGTTGTCGTAACATGGTTTTTAATGCTACTATGTCCTCCCATCGAAGCCTTGGTCGGGGAGCGCTGGACAATTCTGTGAACATGGTTTTAGCCAACAGTCTTGGAAAAACCATCAACATGATTCTTAGCAAACGCCAGGTGCCAGCTTCTACCGCCGGATGAAATAGCTTTTGTGCTTTTCGATAGGTATTGTCCTGCGGCGATAACCATCTTTTGGTAACAGCGCTGATCAATAGTAATCTTGTGACCTTCTGCGGAAAAATTGCGGCTAAAGCAATTGCCGTTGGACCACCCGCTGAAATGCCGATCACCATAAAGGAGTCGAATTGTAAGTGATCCATCAATAGAACCAGGAAGGCTGCAGCTTGCCGAGGAGACTCATTTCCGAACAGCGACGTCTTTCCATAACCTGGGCGTGAAGGTGTGATGATGCAGAAAGAATTGGGGTCAATTCCCTTATGAGTGAGCGTTTCTCTGGCATTCGAATGGCCGCCGTGGAGGATCAGAATTGGTGTTCCCTGGCCGCGGATACTATACTCGATGGTCCCGTGGCTGGTATTTAAGAGTTTGGCAAACATTTAAGGTCATCGATATTGGTTAAACCAAGCTACGATGTGTTCAATTTTGGTGATCAACTGACTTGGCCTCCTAGCAATCAAGTGATAGGCCCCCGGAATTTCTACCAAAGCCGTTTCAATTTTTCTGAGTTTTAAGGCGTGGTATAATTGCTTAGCCTCCGACAAAGGCGTTCGTAGGTCAGCAGTTCCTACCATCACCAATGTAGGTGTCTGGATGTTCCCCACCAGAGAAATAGGAGAGAATTTCATATAAGTATCCATGTTTTCCCAGGGTTGCCCCGGATATCTGTAATGGGCATAGCCATAGTAGTTGTCGGCTGTCAATGTCTTGCTGATCCAATTCATGACCGGTTTTATAACTGCGGCTGATCGGAAGCGATTATTTTTACCAATCATCCATGATGTCATGATTCCGCCGGCACTTCCTCCAGTTACGAATAGACTATCTTCAGACAGATAACCTCTTTTCAGAAGGGCATCCACTCCGTCCATGACATCGTGATAATCATCTCCCGGATAATTGTGGTAAAGTAAATTGCCGAACTCTTCACCGTAGCTGGTGCTACCACGAGGATTGGGATAAAACACAACAAATCCTGCTGTTGCATATAATTGGATCTCTGGCGAGAAGCGATCACCATAGTTAGAAATGGGGCCACCATGGTTTTCTACCAAAAGGGGGTATTTGCGATCAGGGTCAAAGTTAGGCGGCTTGGTTACCCATCCTTGTATGTCGCGACCATCGACCGAGGATTTCCACCAAACTTCCTCTGTTTTTCCGAGGTTCCGATGGGCTAACAAATCATTGTTAAGAGGGGCAATCAACCGAGTTTCAGAACTCCCTTTTGCGATGAGGGCCAGTTCTGATGGATGATAAGGCGTAGTTTGGGTGTAGGCAATTTGACCGTTTTGAGCAATGCTAAAGGAGCCACCGCCGTAAGGACGACCGATTCCTGTTCCTCCCAGATCTTTGGCGATGTTTTTGAATGTTCCTTCGAGCGTTGTATATCCGATTTTCGTATTGCCTTTGTCATCATATTGAAAATAGAGCCCCTGACCCGATTGATCCCATACTAACCCTGAAATATTGCGATCAAGTCCGATCTCAATACGACGTTTGTTAGAGCCATCGAGGTTCATGATCGTCAATTCATTGATTTGGTAAGTCTGTACTTTATCTTCAAAGCCCACGTAAGCAATGGATTTGCCATCTGGGGAGATTGCCGCACCATGATCCGGGCCTTTGCGACTGGTCAATGTGGCGATAGCACCGTCTTTTAAGGAGACTACGTAGATCTCGGAATTACGTCGGTCGTATTCCCAGTTGTCGGTTCGATTAGCCGAAAAAATCAGCTGATCTCCCGCTTTTGACCATTGGATTGGTCCAGAGTGGTGGTAATCGCCGGAGGTTACCTGTCGTGGTGAACCGCCCTCGGCGGGAACGACAAAAAGGTGAGAAAAACCCGGTTCCACATATCCCGATCCATCCGCTTCGTGCTTGAGTCGGGTGGTTACTCGTGGATGCGCAGCCCATTGAGCACCTTTGGGCCTTTTGGGCGGTTTAACCATTACCGGAGCCGGTTCAGGTACATGCATGGCAAAAGCCAATTGTTTACCATCCGGCGACCACGAAAGATTACTGGGCGAACGGTCGAGCTGTGTCAAACGAGATACTTTACCGGTTTGCAACCAGTACACAAAAATCTCGGTGCCCTGATCGCTGGAGCCTGTAAACGCAATTCGACTTCCGTCTGGCGACCAAACTGCACCCGACTCATTTTGATCGCGATTAGTCAACTTCACATGTCCACTTCCATCGCTGTTTACGAGCCACAGGCGGCTTTGCCTCCGATCTTTCATAATATCCATCCCTCCTCTAACGTACACGATTTGCCGTCCGTCGGGAGAAATTTGCGGACTGATGACCCATTCCAGTTCAAATACATCCATACTGGTAAAGGGTGGTTTGTTTTGACCGAACGAAAATTGTAAAAACAGGAAGCATACGTAAAGTAAACAGGAAAGCTTGCGGTTCATATGAGTGTTTTTTGTAAAAATAAAAAACAGCCTCGGAAAATCGGATTCCCGAGGCTGATGCTGAAACATTAACAAAATTTTCTCATAGTAGAATAGCCTAACAATTTCTTATGAAACCGCTGTTTTATTTGGTTTGGGGTTAAAAGAGGCAAAAGGTTGTATGTGATTCCCAAGATGCTTAAAAAATCATAGTTTTTGGTTTTGGGTTTTTGGGTTTTGTTTGGGCCTAGTTTTGTGTTATTGTTTGGGTTTGGTTTTATTTGTTTGTTACTTACACTACAAAGATGCAGGGTTTTGGAAGGGTTGGTGGGGCAAGATCGGCGAACTACACATTTGTTTTTCTACTATATGAATAATGGAGCAGTTCCGGATTCGCTTATGGAATGGATAAGTGATGATAAAAAGCTATTATAATGCTGACCAACAATTGGTTAGATCGCTAATTGGTTGGAAGTTAGATATTGGTAGCTATCCTTAACCGCGGTTAGCATATCCGTTGCGCAGACGTCTAATTCGACGATCATCCATTCGGTATGTCCCTTGGCCGCTGCCACGATCTTGGGAAAGTCTTGGGTTCCCTGGCCCACTGCTACCATTGGTTCGGGTACGTCTTTGTCGAGTGCGTTGGAGAACTTAGCCGGACCATCCTTGATGTGCAAAAGTGGAGCGCGCGAACCAAAGCTGGCAACAATCTTTGCTGGATCATGACCGGCGACTTTCACCCAGTACGTATCAATTTCGAAGAAAACATCCGGCTCAAGGCCTTCCAACAATTCCAGATAGACGTGTCGTCCACTTGGTTGTTGTTCGAATTCCCACCAGTGATTATGCAGTCCGAATTGAAGTCCATTGGATTTAGCAAATTGATTGGCCTCATTATAGATATCGATCAATTCACGAGTCCCTTCCAGAGTTTGATATCGTTCATCCTCGGGCCAACCATGCCACACCATCCTCTGGCAATCATAAGCCTCTGCCAGCTCCAACATTTTCGATTTTTGCTCTCCTTCCGGAAATTCACAATGAATGGCACAAACGGAAAGGCCATTTTGTTTTAGCAATTGTCCCGCTTGTTCAAGGGAAACGCCTTCCGGGAAAAACGCCGTTTCTACCCATCGGTAGCCGATCTCAGCTATTTTCTCTAAAGTGCCAGCAAGGTCTTTTTCCATTTCATTGCGGAGAGAGTATAACTGAAGGGCAATTTGACCTTTGCGTGGGCTGTTTTCTTTTTGCTCTTCCATAGTAGTTTTTGGATTACAACTGGTTGAAGAAATTATGGTACCAGCGGTCACTGCGAGAGCGGCCATGGTTCCTTGCTCCAAAAACCTTCGTCGTGCAAGGTTCCCGCCCTTGTTTAAAGATGGGTTATTCATGTTCGTTTTCTTTCCCGCTAATATAAATAGTTCCTCTTCCTTTACCAATCTTCTCAATCAGATCCTCTTTCAAGAGATACTGTAGATCCTTTTTGATTGTATTAATAGAGAATTCCTCCAGAAGGCTGGAGATGTCTCCAACTTTTAAGGGTTCTTCCTTTTTGATTACCGCCAAAACCTTTTTTTGGCGGCTGTTGAGATAGGGGCCTTTTGATTGATAGCGTTCGTATTTTATTTCCAACTTTTGCACGAGCGTATCCAATCTACTAAGGAAATACAACAACCACTCGCTGATGATCTCGCGGTCGGTATTCCGGTTTTTTTGCCCATCCATCAAAGCTTTGTAATAGCTTTTTTTAGTTCTTTCCACCTCATTTTCAAAGGAGATGTATTGAATGAAATGATACTCTGACCTGATTAATAATAGGGTGGTCAACAAGCGGGCCAATCGGCCATTACCATCCTGAAAGGGATGAATGGATAAGAATTCGTATATGAAAACTGCGATGGAGATCAGCGGGTGTAGTTCACCTGCTGTTAGTGATTTATTGGTCCAAAGCAGTAAATCTTCCATTTCTTTTTTAACGAGATAGGGTTCTGTCGTATTAAAAATGACACGTTGCGCTCCGCCTGGGTAATGTGCCACAATTTTATTGGCAATTTGTTTGTACTGCCCGCGGTGTTTGCCATCCTTGATACTGTGGCGAAGTAAGGCATTATGGAGATTGAAGATATTGGCCTCCGTCAAATCTATGCTATCGTATTCTTCCAGGATCAATGCCAATGTATCATAGTACCCAATGACTTCCTGTTTTTCCCGAGTCTGAAGTTCTTCGATTTTTATTTTGCCAATCAAATCAGCTACCTCTTTATCCGTTAGAGTAGAGCCTTCGATCCGGGTAGAAGAACCAATACTTTCGATAGTGGCGATGTTACGCAACTCCCTTAAATAGCGATTCTCTTGATTTTCGAGTGACAACCACCTGCCCTTAAAGGCGTCAATCCGGCCAATAAAACGAATGATTTTTTGATTGGTAGCGGAATCAAATTGGAGTTTTTGCAGCATGTGTATATTTATAAATTATCCGCAAAATATTTAATCGTACTTGTAAATCCAAGTTTTAGAGTCTGGGATCCACCTCTTCACTTTCCAGTGCCAACACTGCAAAGACGCTTTCGTGGATCCTTCTTAACGGTTCTTTGTTGACAAACCGTTCAAGGGATTCAATTCCGAGGGCAAATTCTCTGATGGCGAGGGATCGTTTCCTGGAGAGGCCTCTTTTTTTGAGCCGTTTCAGATGTTGGGGGAAATCATACTCCGGCCCATAGATGATGCGGAGGTATTCTTTGCCACGGCATTTTATTGCTGGTTGGAGCAGACCTTCCGGCCCATAGGCAATAAAATCCAGAGGTTTGACCACCATTCCCTCGCCACCACTATTGGTCAATTCCAACCACCAATCGACTGCTGATTGGATACTCGCTTCGTCTTTGGTATCGACGATTCGATACTTGGTCTTGTAGAATATCCCGTCGTCCGATTGGGAGAGTGCCAGAATGTTTTCCATGTGCCATTGGTGGCTTTGGTCGATATGGACTCGGCCCTCCGTTGCTAAAATGTGGAAGGGAGCCAGTTTGTAATCATCGATTGAATTCACAGGCCAACAATATTGGCGATAAGCTTTTTGGTAGGCTTCCACAGATTTTGCACGGGCTTCAAACTGCTGCAATACTGTTGCGGTATGTTCAATTTGCCTTTCATTGGTCTTTTGCAATACCTCTATCGCTCGGGGCAGCGCATTGCTGGCTGCCGCTCCTAAAGCGGAGTATTGCTGTTGAAGTAGAGCTTGGGCTTTGGCTGACCAAGGCATTAATTCACAATCTAAACAAACCCAACTGGTCTCGAATTTTTTCCAGAAACCGAATTGGGAAAGGGCATTCCTAACCTTGTACAGGAAATCCCGTTCTAGGCTGGGATTGGTAAAGAAATTTCTACCGGTGCGGGTATAACACTTTCCGATGCCATCGTTTTCCACTCCGATCCGGTTGGCTGCTGTTGCTTCGTCTTTGCAAATAACTAGGACCGCCCTTGATCCCATGTGTTTTTCTTCGCAAATGATGCTTCCAATACCTCGGTTTCCATAGTAATTGATGGCTTGCCGCGGATGTTCGAGATAGTTATCCAGGTCACTGGTGGCACAGGGAGACATGGTGGGAGGCAGATACATCAACCACTTGGGGTTGATGGCGAACCTACTCATGACTTCCAATGCTGCAATTGAGTTTTCTTCCCGGATGGTCAGATTGCTGCGTAAACGAGTCTGGACGATTCGTTTGCCAGTAACGTCGTCGATATTTAGCAAGTCATCGAAAGCCTTTTGTGAGAGGTAAAACGGGTTGGAGGGATGATCCATAGGGCGACGCGGCACGGCGTATTGTGTCTTCGCTTCCACACTTACCAGTGTGTTTTCGGGATAGCGCAAGGCAGTTAATTTCCCGCCAAAGACGCAGCCGGTATCAATATCAATGGTTCGGTTAAGCCATTCGGCTTCGGGTACCGGGGTATGGCCAAAAACGACGGTTGCATCACCGCGATAATCCAGTGCCCAATTTTTCCTGACCGGCATACCTTGTTCGTCTTTTTCTCCAGAAACATCTCCATATAGACAAAATGAGCGGACCGTACCTGATGCCCGTCCATGCATGCTTTCCTTGAGACCGGCATGTGCAACCACTAACTTCCCCTGATCAAGAACGAGGTGGGTTGGCAGCAAATAAATGAACTTTCGGACCTGTTGCTTAAATTCCTCTGATTCGGAGGCCAATTGCTGGACGGTTAAATCCAGGCCGTAATTGAGCGTTACTTTTTTGCCACTCAGCCACTTGTGTAACTTCGCATCGTGGTTGCCATTAACGCAAAATGCAATGCCGGCATTGACCATACTCATGGCCAGTTTAAGAACGGATGGTGAGTCGGGACCTCTGTCTACTAGATCACCGACAAAAATGACCCTACGGCCTTTCGGTGGAACAACTTCAAAACCGTACGTAGGTCCGTCTTTGTCCAA
>JANQRV010000269.1 GCA_028284395.1 Saprospiraceae bacterium | reverse complement strand
GTTCCCGGAATAAGGATGCACCGGGTAATTGATGAACAAGTCGACGTCATGAAACCCGGTTTCGTTTTTGGCCGATCGGACGGCATTACTTCGGCACGCCTCGATGTACCACATGAAATCGACCCTTCCCCAATGGAAAGCGGTAGTGACCGGGTAAACCATGGAAGCCTCCTGCCAGGCGGTGAAGAGCAATCCGGCTTCCACTTCGGGGAATTTTGCTCCGATCAGTTGCCGGAATCGATCGTTGGACAAATCGGGGTTGTATCCCAACCTGCCCCACAACATCCAGTTGTACCAGTGTTTGACTACTTCCAATTGCCGGGGTTCGGCAGCATCTTTAGTCGTAAATTCCCGTCCCCATATCCACTGATCCGATCCGTAATAGTAACCGCGGGATACTTCGTAGGGGATGTTTTGGATGAATTCCCGCACGAAATCGGGAGCGCCCCATCGGAAGTAATAGGCGTCGTCGTTGCGCAAGGTCCAAATGGTTTTCAAGGACCCTATGTTTTCGACAAATTCTTCGTGATACGGCTGCCGGGTGGTACTGAACACATGGGCCTTCGCGTACTTGAAGCTGTAGATGAACTCCACATTTTCCAGTCCAGTGACTGGTCTGAACTTCGCAGCAATGGCTTCCGGGTTGGCAAAATGCTGTCGGTGGATCAGGGTGAACTGCCGGTCCGGCATTTCCTCGGCGATCTCCAACATAGCTTTGCCGTATGTTTCGAAAGCCCACTCTTCTTTTTCTTCCAGTGTTAGGCTGCTCATGTTCTCTCCGGTGGTGAGGCCCACTCCTGCAAGATCAGGGTAAGTTTTGAACATCTGTTTGATGCTCTGTTTGATGTAGTCCTTGGTCACCGCATTTTCCGGATCTTCGGTGATTCCATATTTCCCCTGTGCCCCGTTTACGAATATATTCCAGGTCACCACGTAAAAATCAATGTTCCGGGATTTAGCGTAGGCCATCACCTTTTGCCAATGCTCGATCTTTTCGTCAATGGTAATCTTCTTGATCACTTCGGCGTTGTCCACCAATTCGGGAATATAGGATTCGTACCCCCTGAGGTTATGGTATTCTTTGAATGGCCCTTTCGACTGATGAACATCATCCAGGGCTATTTCGGGATATTCCGGCACCTTTACCAGTGAGGGGAAGGGATTAAGGCTCCACAGCGAAATAAAGTTGTAACGGTACTTCGCCATGTTGTCGATATACTCCCGCCAAAAATCAAAATTCCACATTTCCAGCATGTTCTTCTGAGCCGCATCGCTGTAGTCCGAATAACTGGGAGTACGAACATCCAGTGGGATATTGAATTTGGAACCCCTCAGTTGCATATACGGGTTCTCCTCCACTTCTTGGATGTTGTCAAGTCCAAACAGGGCAATTTGCTCCGCCAGTTCGAGGCCTCCGTACATCACTCCAGCAACATCGATACTGCTGACCACCACTTTATTGCTTTGCTTCTCGATTTTGTAGCCCTCCGTACGAATGTGGTTTAGGCTTTGATCAATCATCAGGACAATATCGGCCGATTCTTTATCGGTCAAATGAACCCTAAGATTTTTTCCCTGCAAAACTTCTTCGATTTCCTCAGCGGCAAATGCAATTTGGTCATGGTCTTCTGCAACAAACAGTCCGATTCGATCCGATTTTTGGTCGCAACTCATGCAAATGACCATACAAATTATCAAGAGAAGACTTTGGAATTGAGCAAGGGTCGATTTGGAAAACATGCAGCAAGGATTAAAGGATTACCCAAAAAAGGACAATCTTAAATTTACAAAGAAACAAAGTAATAAAGGCATTGCCCAGGTAATGGTGTGTGTCAGTTTTCTGAACTTTAGCGAGTTATTGATTCGTTTCACAAATGTAATTCTTCCATAAACGCCTCAGCTTATAGTTATCCAAATCGCCGGTATAGATGACAAGACGATACTTTTCGGTAGCGGATTCTCCAATCGATAAGGACCAATTTCCCAAGATCTGCCTGGAAGGCCCTACTCCTAATTGATTGTCCACCCTCCAGGGACTTGGAAAAGCGACATTATCCGGATGGTCAAGGATCGCAATGTGTCCCCATTCATCTCGCCCCTCTATCTCCATGCCCACATCCATCCAGATGGCCCGGTGACCTTCCGCTTGCGCCATATTTTTTTCTCCTAAGGCATTGACTGCTTCCCCGGCAATTCCGGCGTACCAAGGCATACGGATAAATAAGCCACCTACAAAGAATTGCTCCATGGTAACTTTCTTTAAGCCCACTCCCCGCCATTCGAGGTCCAACAGAATGACACCCTCTCTTTCCTGCAACTGCCACTTCTGCGTTTCTCTGATAATTCCCGCGCCACGCTCGTCAATCAAGTCGTAGACCGTTTGCCAACTTACCGATGACCCCTCCTTTTTGATGATCCGTGCAGCCTGCTTTTTGTAATAATCCCCCCCATTGTTCATAAAAAAGTCTCTACCATTCACTTTCTTCAAGCCCCAATATATGCCAGTCTGATGCAAATGGTGACTGGGGTGAACTTCTGTAAGCACGCCCTTGCCGTCCGGCGCTATGACCGGGTGTAAATAAGGGCGCATATCCGGTTTTGCCTGTTGACTGAGAACAGGCGTATCTATACCGTCCTTATACACCTGTATGAGCCCGTCCGACGCTTCCATTAGATGAAAACTTTGTCCGTAGCTGACGGATACCATTAGCAAACAGCATAAGTACCACACACATGTTTCCAGGTATGAGAATAGTCTTTTCATTCTTTTCATAAGTTTGGTTAAACTTGCTCTTAAAGATAAAACGATTCTCCATGCAGCATAAAGATTGGAGGGTTCTATAAATTTCAAATTTATCGAACAGGTCCAACTTTCACCCGGTCAGTTGTGGAATCAGTCGCAGTATCTTTCCGGGCTGATTGAGTACCACATAGATGGCGCCATCGGGACCGATATCGACATCTCTTACCCGGCCCGCATTCTTAAGGATGGCTTGCTCATACATCACGCGGCCTTTCTCGATGTTCATCAACAGCAATACTTCCGACTTGAGGCCGCCGACCAGGAGCTGGTCATGCCATTTTGGGAAAAGGGGACCCTGGTAAAAGGTTAAACTACTCGCAGCCAGAGAAGGGATCCAATAGAAGACCGGTTGTTCCATTCCCTCCTTTCGCGTGATTTCAGAAATCGCACTTCCGTCATACTCCCGGCCGTAGGTGATCGATGGCCAACCGTAATTATTGCCCGGCCGCAATATGTTCAATTCATCCCCGCCCAATGGACCATGCTCGGTCTCCCAAATGGTACCGCTTGCCTCGTGCAGGGTCAGTCCCTGCGGATTTCGATGGCCGTAAGTGTAAATGGTTTGTAGTATTTTCGGATTACTGTGAAAAGGGTTGTCCCCAGGTATGCTGCCGTCCCGACGGAGGCGGTGAACCTTTCCATTGGGCAGGTTCAGATCCTGCGCATGTTCGAGCATTGCCCGGTCACCGATACTGAACAGCAGATGATCCGTCTGATCGAAGGTGATCCGGCCGCCGAAGTGATTGTTGGCTGGCAAATAGGTCTCCGGAGCAGCTTCAAAGAGGATCTCTTCGTCTGTCCAGCGATGATTTTTGATGCGGCCTCTGACCAGTCGGGTCATGCCGAGTGGGCTCCGAACGACGGAGTCTTTCGGCAACCGATGACTGTGTGAAAGATATACCCAACCATTGGCCGCAAAATCCGGATCCAGAGCCACATCGAGCAATCCCCCCTCCCCTACAGCCCAAACTTCGGGGATACCGGCTACGGGGTCCGGCAACAGTACACCGGATTCGATTATCCTGAGCCGCCCCGGACGTTCGGTGACGAGGGCAAGATTCGCATCGATAAAGGTTAGGCCCCAGGGAGTTTCCAGCTCTTCGGCGAACACCTCTACCTGAATTAAGTAGTCCTGTGTTTCCAACTGCGTTGGGGTAGAAGGTTTGCTGATCTTCCCACTTTTTTCCACCTCGCGCAGGAACAGGACCAGTTGCTGGATCTCCTCATCGGATAGTACTGCACCCCAGGAAGGCATACCGGCATGGGGGATACCAAACTTGATTGCTCGGAAAAGATCGGCATTGCGTGCACCATATTGCCATATGCCATCCAGGAGGCTTTGGGCCAGGCCGCCATTCAGATCCTTTCCGTGACAATTGGAGCACAGTTCCGAAAAGGCAACGGGTATCGCTACCTTCTCCTCAGTGGAAGAATGAGTGGAACAGGCAAAAAGTAGAGCAAATTGGATACAGAGCAAGCATACCTTTTTCATGATTAGCAATTTCGACCGATTCAACCCCACCATACCTCTCCGGGAAGTAAATGGGCTTTAACAACATCCGGATTCAATTCAATCCCCAAGCCAGGCTTATCCCATACTTTCGCGTATCCGTTTTCGCAAAGCGGACCGTCGCGGAGAATGACATCATCGGCCCATCCACCCTCGAAGTATACGGTTTCGCAGGCCAGATAATCCCGAATGGAAGAGGCCCAGTGAACGCTGGCCATACCATTGACAATGCTCCCGGTATTATGAGTGGCAGTTGGCATGTAATACAAATCGGCCAGGTCTGCAATGCGCTTGTTCTCCAGGAAACCTCCGGAATTGCGCAGGTCGACGTGGACGATATCGATGGCGGAATTCACAATAAAGGGCGCCGCTTCCGCCCGTCTCATCCAGTTCTCTCCGGTACAGATCGGGACGGGTGACATACTGGATAGGCGCTTCCAGCCTTCGTTGTAGGCAACGGGCATTGGATCTTCCAGCCAGAGGGGTTTGACCGCCTCCAGTCCGCGGGCCAGATCGATGGCCGTCCGCAGATCAAAATCCCAGTGGCAACCAATCATGAGGTCGTGGTCCCACCCGATCGCCTCGCGAACGTTTTCGTATCCTTCTATCAGTTTTTTTAGACCCTTACTGGAGAGAAGTCGATTGGCAGGGTCGTAGCCGAAATCCTCAGCTGCCGTGGTGCGGGGCACGCCGAGTTTATGAATCGTAATGCCGTTGGGGCGTTCCTTAGCCGCATCTGCCCAATCCTTGCAAGCAATTTTATCATTGTAATCCTTCGGGGTATGATGATCGTACAAACGGACGCGGTCTCTGAACTTACCGCCCAGCAAGGTATGTACTGGCACATCCAGAATTTTGCCCGCCAGATCCCACAGCGCCATCTCGATACCACTCATGGCCCTTTGCTGTGCATGAGCACTGCCGTCGGTGTACCGATAGATGGTATACAGGCGATCGATCTGTAAGGGATCTTTGCCTACGAATAATTCTTTTAGCCCATGAATTTCTTGTTTGATGCCCAATCCCGGAGAGCCGTAAGCTTCGGCAATGCCAAATAAACCCGAATCGCTTTCTACCTTCACCAAGGTATAATCCCTTCCCTTCGGTCCTTTAAAGATCATCGTTTTAATGTCCGTAATTTTAACTTTATTCCTCTCGGTAGCGGCGAGGGTAAAGAATGGAGTAAACAAACCCGCTACGGAAATACCGGCCAGTGATTTGACGAAAGAACGTCTGGAATGCGGTGTCATAATGAATGGTTTTTAATTGATTATGATTCGGTTTCTTCTTCACCGGCCGGTTTATCCCGCCAGTAATTGGCGATGGCTGAGCCCGAGATGTTCATCCATTTTCCAAAAACGATCGGCGCCAGTGCTGCATTCGCACTGCCCAGCGCTTCAAGCGCCAAGCCCATCCCCAGTCCACCGTTTTTCAGCGCCACCTCAATGGAAAGGGTTCTGCTATCGCGTACGGACAGGCCAAAGGTCCGACTGCCCCAATAGCCGAAAATGAACCCGGTTAAATTCAGCATTGCCGAAGCTCCTACCAGCAGCAGCCCGACTTCTAATAGTTTATCCCGATTGAGGGCAACGACAATTGTAACGAAAAGAAGAATGGAGATCATGGACACCGCTGGCAGTATCCTATCCATCCAGTTATCGGGCCCGTTCAGCATTTTCACGATGACTTTGGTGAAAGAAACGACCGCCGAAAGGGCAAAACCCAGGATGAGCCCTGGCTTCAGCACGGCCATCGCATCGGGAAAATCCAGGAAAATGGAACAGAGCATTGCTGCAATGAACACCAGGCCTAGGAGTACAATATTGGAATTCTGCTTCAGCCACTCTGCCTTACCGTAAAGGATATTGTTACAGAGCAGTCCGGCGGAGATTGGAACGATGATTAAATTAAAACTGGAAAACATCATTTTCAGAAAGGAAACTTCAATCAGTTCATTGGCCAGTACCTTCATGATCAGTGGAGTGATAAAGGGAGCGAGCAGCGTTGTTATCGTCGTAACGCTGACGGATAAGGCAATATTCCCCCTCGCCAAAAAAGCCATTACATTGGACGATGCTCCGCCGGGACAAGCCCCGATCAAGATGATCCCAACCGCAATTTCCGGCGAAAAATGAAAGACTTTAGTCACCAGCAAAGCCAGGATTGGCATAAAAGTGAAGGCCATGACAGTGCCCGCGATGATTCCCCTTGGTTGTTGCATCTCTTTCCTGAAATCGGACAGACTCAGTTTCGTACCCATGCCAAACATGATCAGTTGGAGCATGGGGATAACGAGCACCGCTGTATTGAATCCCCAATCAGTAAATAAAAACGGATAATACATTGCGGCAGCCAGGAAGGCAAATACCCAAAAGGTGAACGACAATCGCTTGTAGCGCTGGTCGAAGTAACCGAAAACTGCCATGGCAACAAGACCGGTCAGTAAAGGAATTCCTCCATTGGCAAGTTTTCCGAAAAAAACCAATACAATGAAGGCTATGATTGAAATGACCGCGATCAACGGAATCGATTTTCTTACCATGTCATTAAGGTTGTCCGCATTTCCTGCGTATCTTACTAAAGATAATCGATTTTCACCAACACATCATGCTTATGTTACCAGCAACCAAAGAACAACTGCAAAAAACCAGCACACCTACCATCGCAACCATTTTATTCAAGCTGGGCCTGAAGAATCAATTCATCCAGGGCGTCAGACCATTAGCGCCCGGAAAACCGACCATGGTTGGCGAAGCCTTCACCCTTAGGTACATACCCGCCCGAGAAGACCTCAATCCGATTACTGTGTTCAGAGACCCTCAACACCCGCAGCGAGTGGCGATCGAAACCTGCCCCCCAGGCTCCGTGCTGGTGATGGACAGCCGGAAAAGTGCAAGAGCTGCCTCCGCAGGCTCCATTCTGATTACCCGGCTGATGGTCCGTGGTGCCGCCGGAGTGGTCACGGACGGAGGTTTCCGAGATTCACCCATCATTGCCAAACTACCCTTTCCCGCTTTTCATCACGCCCCGTCGGCGCCAACTAACCTGACCCTGAACCAAGCCCTCGACATCAACGTGCCCATCGGCTGCGGGGATGTAGCGGTGTTTCCGGGAGATGTGGTGGTGGGCGACGACGACGGAGTGATGGTCATCCCCGCGCATCTTGCCGACCGGGTAGCAGAGGAATCCATGAAAATGGAGGTGTACGAGGCTTACGTGACGGAGAAAGTCTCCCAAGGCCAATCCATTATCGGTTTGTATCCGCTCACCAATGAAGAGAACAAGAGCGATTTTGAACATTGGAAGAGAGAACAGTCGACCAAGTTGAACCAGTCTTAACCAGAAATTCTACCAAGAGGTGGTTGCCCGATACAAGATCATTCGTCCTCCGACGAAAAATCCATGACTTTGGTCGAGCAAGCTGGAGAAAGCAATTCCTAATGTAGATATTATCAACAAACCCAAAACCATGAAATATAACCTCGCTAAAAAACCAATGAACAGCTTATCGAGATTCTCGATAGCCTCAAAAGGTATGTCAAGGCGCTGGCACCCCTAACCGACATCGGAATTCCATTAAGAAAAATGACAGCGGAAGGAACTATGAAGAGACATGAAATCATACAAAGAGTAATAATTCTAATCGGATTTGGACTGCTGTTATTATGGGGATGGTATGAAATTGAAGGCCCCAAGAACATTGTAAATGCGGGTCAAAAATATGCCGATGATCCCGTCAAGCAATTGCTAGTGATTTTCTACAGTTGGCTGACCTTAATCGGCTCTATCGCATCTTTAATGGTCGGATTCGCAGGTTGTATTAGGCTATTAATTAGAAAGTAGAGGATGTTTTGAATCCAATTTTTTTTGCAGCAACTACTGCACGAGCAAGGAGAAATTGTACCATCTGGTTTTTGTTCTATTTGGATTCAAAAAAAGTGAATGAAAAATGAGATTAAATATATCACACAACATTACATAGCCGATAATTGCCGGCAAAAGCCGGTAACTACGGTTACGGGACTGCGCTAGCAGGAATAGTTTTTAAGACCATTAATCTATTTGTTAAAGATTGTAAATAACTGATCCAAAAGCATGAATAAATTTATCCCGGGGTTGCAATTGAGTAGAATGTATTATGAGCAAGTGGTAAAGAAAATTATTAGCGATTTTTTTCCAAATCTTCAATATTCAGCAGGACTTATCGATTATGGGTCAGACGTCTTAGGATATGATACCGAAATTTCCAGAGATCATGAATGGGGCCCACGTCTATCAATTTTTCTCAAAAAAGAAGAACTTGATCAATATGCAAATAGAATCAATAAAGTTTTGTCCGAAAATCTCCCGTACGAATTTAAAGGATATTCAACAAACTTTTCTGGAAAAGTAGGTGATGGACTCCAACGTTTAGAAAAGATAGAAGAAGGCACGGTGAATCATAAAATCAGGGTTCTTACGGTAGAAGGTTTTTTCAAAGGACATCTGGAATTAAATATTCACAAAGATATCGAAGCCAAAAATTGGTTGCTTTTCCCGCAGCAAAAACTGAAGACAATAAGATCCGGAGATATTTTTTTCGATGATCTGAAAATTGAGGCTATAAGATCAAAACTTCACTTTTATCCGAAAGATGTTTGGCTTTATCTTATGGCATGTGAATGGTCTCGGATCGCTCAAGAGGAAGCTTTTGTTGGAAGATGTGGAGATGTTGATGATGAAATCGGTTCAAAACTCATTGCATCAAGAATCATTGAAAAGGTAATGAACCTTTGTTTTCTAATGGAAAAAGAATACGCTCCGTATAGCAAGTGGTTTGGTACAGCTTTCAGGAAACTGAAATCAGCAGACACTTTTTTGCCGTTCATTGAGAAAACACTTGATGCCAAAAATTGGAAAGACCGTGAAAAACATCTTTCAAAAACTTATGAACTACTAGCCGAAGAACACAATAATCTGAAAGTTACTGAGCCGATGTATACAAAAGTAACGGATTATTACGGGCGACCATATCTGGTATTATTCGCAGGCAGATTTGCTGAAAAATTATTTGGGAAAATCACTGATCCGGTCCTAAAAGAAATTGGTTTACTAGGATCCATTGATCAAATTACGGATGTATCCACAATACTTGAAAACAACCATAGCATAAAAAAGATGAGAGAGTTATACGGATAAAAGCTCTTGTCTTGGTTTTTAAAGAAATATTCAGCGTGGTGGTGTTCTGCAAAATATTTCTCTGATCGACTATCGATGAAAATGGGAAGCTTCGTTTCAAAAACCTCCCAACCGGGAAATATCCACACCCTTTCAGGAAATCCAACCTCGTTCCATTCCAATTAGTTTTCCGAAATTTGTTGCTGTTAAGACAAAGAAAAGGAGGTAAATCATGTACACCTTACCATTAAATCAGACCTTACCGAATTGGTACCTGGACCCCATCTTCGGCGAATCGGTCCCAGAGCCCCAGGACTTTTTGGGACAACCACTGTTGATCTTGATTTTCAGTTTGGGTTGCCCGGGCTGCCTTGGTCGCGCCATTCCTTTTGCCAATCGAGTTGCTTATGAGAAAGGCGATCGGCTCCGGGTATTGGGCATTCATACAAATTTTGAAGGAGTGGATTTTTCCGAGGATCAATTCCAAAAGGCCAAGGAGGAATTCTACATCCGTTTTCCATTCTACAAAGATCAAAACTTCAATACGACCTTTTTGGATTATATGGCCGGAGGGACACCGCATTGGATACTGGTTGATGAGGAAGGCAAGGTCGTTTACAGCATTTTTGGCTCCGATCCTAATAATGCATTGTTGAGATTGGACCTCAGAATGGAGGAGTTATTGCAGGGTCGGGGAATAGAAACAAAAAATTAAAAACCTAAAAACAAAATCATCATGTTAAAGTGGCGAGACGTCATTCAATTTGCGAATCACGGTAATCCAACACCCGATCGAAGAGTGGAGAAGACGGAAGCCGAATGGCAGACGCAGCTGACTGCCGAGCAGTTTCGCATTACCAGATTGAAAGGAACGGAAAGAGCCTATAGTTCGCAGATGTGCAACCTGTTTGAGCCGGGAAAATACGCTTGCATTTGTTGTGGTACGCCGCTTTTTGATTCGGGCGAAAAATACCAAAGTGGTACTGGATGGCCCTCTTTTACACAGCCGGTCCAGGACAATGCGGTTGCTTATCACAAAGATGGTAGTTATGGTATGATCCGGATTGAGACGACCTGTAATACTTGCGATGCGCATTTGGGACACGTGTTTCAGGATGGGCCAGCTCCCAGTGGTTTGCGCTACTGCATCAATGCCATCGCCTTGAAAAAGGTGACTTCCGAGATACAAAAGGCCACTTTTGGCGGAGGATGCTTTTGGTGTACCGAGGCAATCTTTCAGGAGCTGCAGGGCGTCCTCAAAGTAGAAAGTGGTTACAGTGGCGGGGAGACGGAGAGCCCTACCTACCGAGCGGTATGTAGTGGACAGACCGGACACGCTGAAGTCATTGAAGTTACTTATGATCCGGCCCTCATTAGCTATGAGGACCTAATCAAAATACACTTGACAACACATGATCCGACGACGCTCGACCGGCAAGGCGCAGACCGGGGATCGCAATATCGAAGTATCATTCTGTACCGAACCGAAGCCGAAAAGACTTCTGCTGAAAAAGCGATTGCAGAAGTTCAAACTTTGATGGACAAGCGGATCGTCACGGAAATAAAAGGTTTGGATGTGTTTTATCCGGCGGAAGCCTATCACCAGGATTATTACGCCTCTAATCCGAACAAATCATACTGTAGAGCGGTCATCGACCCCAAGCTGGCGAAATTCCGGCAGCAGTATATGTCGAAGCTGAAAGAGCAGGCGCCGTAATCGTTAAAAATGTCAATATAGCTTAGGTTCAGTAGGTGGCTCACCTTGATGTGGCCACCTTTTTAATTGGTTTGCAGGTGGTGCATTTCCCTAAAGGTCTTGGGAGCCATTCGGGTCTTACTTTTAAAGAAATGAGAAAAAGCGGAAGCATCTTCGAAGCCCAGTTTAAAGGCAATCTCCTTCACCGATAATTCGGCGTACAGCAAATATCTTTTGGCCTCGATGATTAGTCGTTGCTGAATCATCATACTGGGGCTTTCCTGGCCCAGGATCTTGAATTGATTGGCGATGGTCTTCGGAGATCTGTTGAGTAATTTTGCGTAGTCTTTTACCTGGTGATACTCTCGGTAATGTTTTTCGAGCAGGATGTTGAATTGGCGAAGCAATTCCGCTCTTGGCTCGTTCTCCCGGACGAATTTCTTTTGCCGTTTGAGGATCCGGGTCGACTTGATCAACCATTTTTTCAGGATTGTCCGAAGCATTTCTTCCTGAATTGGGTCGACTATCTCGAATTCTTCCTCCAAAACGGCAATGAGCCGGGTGAAGCTTTGCAATTCTTGATCTTCAAGATGAATGATGGGTACACCGGGAGCACCGAAGTATAAAATGCCGTCACAGGAGACCTCATGATCATTTTCGCGAATACAGTAAAACTCGCGATTAAACTGCAGTAGGTGCACTTTGCCGTGGTTTTCCAAGATCTTAACGTACTTTACCGGCGTAATGAAAATCATCTGACCGGCGTCGAGTGGCACTCGAATTTCGTCGATGGCTAGGTCGATCATGCCCTCGGTAACCCAAAGCATGGAATAGAGGTCGGATCGGACTGCTTTAGAAGTTGAAAAAACTTCCTCCAGTTGATGACACAATTTAAGGATGGCGAAGTTGTTGTTAAAGATGTATTCCAATAGATTGGCTTTTAGTAACCATTGGCAATATAGCTATTTAAGTTTTGAACCCGGCTTTTGTAATTTGGAAAGATTTCCAGTAGTCGGTGGTCATAGGTCCTGGCCAGTGACATGATGTAGGTCAGGGTAGCTTCCCTGTCTTGATAGGCGATTTGTCCTGGTTCAATCGTTTTGGGCAAGCTTTCTGCATCGCCAAACCGGTGAATATTTGTCCCCTTCATTTGATCACGGAGCTCCATTTCCAAGACCAGGTAATCTCGCAGAAGATCGAGCAATAGGTGCAGTCCGATCAAGTGGTCATTGCGCATGAACTTGTTGATGCAAAGGAAGAATTTCAGCCAAATTCTATCGACATGTTCGCGCCGGTATTGCACCTCAAAGTTGGTCTTCACCTGGCTTTCCGTCGTTGTAGGATTTGTCTCTGCCTGCCAAAATCCAAAGGTTTGTACCTTCAAATCGATGAGGGCCGTTCTGCGCCCCAGTGCTACCACCAGTCTTTCTTTCAGATAACCATCCGTGTGGTAGGTATCTCTCCCAATGATGGTTCCCAACCGCCCTAGCAATTCATCCATAAGTGATTTGTCCAGCACAGCACCTGGTTTCAAAACGATCAAAACATCGGTATCCGACCAATAGTCGACCGTCTCGGGTTGGAGACGAGAACCCTGTAATTGAATTCGATCAATGGCAAATTCCTTTTGACGGTTAAATAAGTCCTGAATTTGCTCGAAGACTTCCTTGGTTTTACTCATATTTGCATGGCACGCTTTCACACCGTGATGGTGCTGTTCAAAATGTATCTATAGCATCTAATATCTTAAAAGTCCCGTACAATGAATCGATTCATCCTTTTGCTTTGTTTTTTCCTTCTTTGTTTATCTGCACAGGCACAGCGATTACAAATTAGCAAGAATCAACGTTTCCTGGTTACGGAGGATGGGCAACCATTTTTCTGGTTGGGCGACACCGCCTGGGAATTACTCCATCGTTGTGATCGGGAAGAAGTGGACTTCTACCTCGAACACCGCGCCGGTCAGGGCTTCAACGTCATTCACGCTGTTGCTCTGGCAGAGCTGGACGGTTTGAATACCCCCAACCCTTATGGCCACACCCCCTTGGTTAATAACGATCCTACGACACCAAATCCAGCTTATTTCGAGCACGTGGATTACGTGATTGGTAAGGCTAAGGAACTCGGGTTATACATTGCGTTGCTACCGACCTGGGGCGACAAGTTATTCAAACACAATTGGGGCGTAGGGCCCGAGATATTCAATACGGAAAACGCCCGGGCGTTTGGTCAATGGATGGGAAGGCGTTACGCCGACCGCGACAACATCATTTGGGTCATTGGTGGAGACCGAAATCCAAGAGCAGCCTCTCAGGACGTAGAAGTATGGCGAGCCATGGCAGCGGGTATTGCGGAGGAAGCAGGTGGCTTCGACAAGACCCTCATGACCTTTCATCCACAACCCACGGAATTGGGAGGATCTTCCAGTTGGTTCCACGAAGACGCTTGGTTGGATTTCAATATGCACCAAACGGGGCATTGTCCCAATAAAGGCACCTATCGGCACATCCAGCACGACTATCAACTCACCCCCACCAAACCGGTCCTGGACGGCGAACCGCTCTACGAGGACCACCCCAATTGCTTCAACGCCAAAGAACAAGGACACAGCGTGGCCGATGACATCCGGCGCATTATGTATTGGAATGTTTTTGCGGGTGCCTTCGGCCAAAGTTATGGCTGCCATGCAGTCTGGCAAATGTATTTAAACGGAAGAGCCCCCATTCACCAGCCTTTGCGACCCTGGAAAGCAGCCCTGGACTTACCCATGGCCAACCAGGTGCGACATCTAAAAAATTTAATGCTGTCGCGACCATTTCTGACCAGAATTCCGTCGCAAGACATGGTGATCAACCCCTCGGAGGAATTCGAAAACTACATCACTGCTACCCGCGACAGTGAAGGATCGTACGCAATGATCTATTTTCCCAATGGTCAGTCTGCCGATCTTAACTTATCCTCCCTCAATGGGGCCTTCCTGGCAACCTGGTGGTTTGATCCACGCACGGGCAGCACCTTTCGTGGACAACCCATTGAAAAGGGAGCAAAGGTGCACGTCACCCCACCCTCCCGAGGCAAAGGCAATGACTGGGTACTCATTGTCGACGAAGTTAATGGGAACTTATTGCCACCCGGCCAATTGAATGAAGCACATGAAGATTAAAAGAATCATCCTAACTGGAGGAGGCAGTTCCGGCCATGTCACGCCCAATCTGGCCCTACTCCCTCAACTGCGCAAAAAGGGGTATGACATCCACTATGTCGGCTCGGCGAAAGGCATCGAAAAGGAGGTAATCAGCACAACAGATTTGCCCTTCTATGGGATTCCTGCCGGAAAACTACGTCGCTATTTTTCCTGGCGAAATTTCACGGACATCTTTCGAATTTTGAGTGCAACGATCCGTTCGTTCCTCCTGATCCGTCGATTGCGCCCTCAAGTGGTCTTCAGCAAAGGCGGGTTTGTCTCCTGCCCGGTGGTATGGAGCGCCTGGCTCAATCGAATTCCCGTCGTCATTCACGAATCCGACGTCACGCCCGGCCTGGCAAATCGTTTGTCGAAACCCTTTGCCCGTAAAGTCTGTCTCACTTTCCCGGAATCGGAGCAGTACATTGGCTCTACCAAAGCCGTAGTAACCGGTCTGCCTTTGAGAGATTTCCTAATGAAAGGAGATGCGGAAAACGGCCGTGCTTTCTGCCAATTTGACGAGCAGCTTCCGGTCCTGCTGATCATCGGTGGAAGTCAGGGAGCACAGAAAATAAATGAAACGATTCGCATGGCTTTACCCTCGCTGACTTCCCGATATCAAATCGTACATCTTTGCGGTAAGGGCAAAATTGAGGAGCAGCTCTTGGGCGTCGAAGGTTACCGTCAATTCGAATACATTAATGAGGAATTACCCGATCTGTTTGCAATGACTCACATTGTCATTTCTCGAGCTGGCTCCACGTCCATCAATGAAATCAAACAACTTAAGAAATTGAACCTGCTGATCCCACTTTCGAAACGCTCCAGTCGGGGTGATCAAATTTTAAATGCCCGGTCTTTCGAGCAACAAGGCATCAGTGCCGTCCTAATGGAAGAAGCGTTGACGGTAGAAACGTTGCTGGACGCCCTATCTGATCTAGAAGCCAAGTCCGATTCCTATCGGCGGCAGCTGAATCAAGGCTCCACCATCGATGCCATCGACCGGGTAATCGATGTCTTAGAGGAGACAGTCAATAATCGCTCGTAATTTTTTTTTTTAGCCAACTGTAACAATATCCCAATCGGCTGCATCTAAGCCCTTGAATACTTTGCACTCGTTCATTTGGTATTACAGCGATTAACTTTAAGGCATGAAGGCCGAGCAGAAAATCCCGTTCGAATCAATCTATAACGAATACCACGCCATGGTCCGGCAACTTTGTTTGGGATATCTCAAGGGCAATACCACTATCGCCAACGATCTGTGCCAGGAAGTTTTCATCAATATTTGGAACTCGATCGATCAATTCAAAAGACAATCCACGGTTAAGACTTGGGTTTATCGGATTACGGTCAACACCTGTTTACAATACCTCCGCAAAGAAAAATCGCGCCAGAAACGGGCGTTCAACCACCCTGAAGAAGAGACCGGATATGGAAAATCCGATTATCCCGAACTGTACAACGCCATCGGCCAACTGAAGAAGGTTGACCGCTTAATTACTATGATGCTCTTGGAAGAATTGTCTTATGAAGAGATTGGTGACATTCTCGGGATCAGCCCGACCAATCTCCGGGTCAAAATTCACCGAATCAAGAAGAAACTCAAAAAATTAGTACGCGATGAGCAACGGACTTATTGAATTGAAAAACCAATGGCGGATCGCCCGCAGTGAATCAACTCACAAGATTGACATGAATCAACTGATCCAGTTGGCCGATGCTGCCAAAATGGCCGGCAAACGCTTCCAGTGGGCCAATAGCCTCGTTTTGATATCCACCATCATCGGGTTGTGCTTGTTTTTTCGATTTCTTGCCCCTTTGGAAACCACCCTCAGTCATTTCGGCATTGCCTTAATGATCGGAAGTTTGACGGTCAGAGTTCTCTTTGAAGTCTTTAGCTTGCGGCAAGCCAGCAAGATCGATCTCAGCGATACCTCCATTCAGCACATTAACGCTTCGGTGGCCTACTTGCAACTAAGGAAACGAATTCACGGGCCCATCACCTACAGTGCAATTGCCTTATACACGATTGGATTATTCGTCCTGAATCCCGAGTTCAGTAAGTACTGGTCCATCGGCTGGCTGGTGAGCTTCAATCTGTTCTATCTGGCGATGGGTTTTATCCTCACACGGGCCATTCGAAAAAAGATCTTAGGAGAGTTAAGAGAGCTTTCCGAACTGCTTCGACTACGGGAAGAATTGGTGGAGTTAACCAACTAAATTGACTTGGTCTGCGAGGCGAAAAGCAAGACCTCAGAACAACGCCGTAGGCATAGCCACCGACTGCGGATTTCACCCGAGGCTCGATCTATTTGCCCTTCGGGCAAATGGCTGGCGCCAATCCGCGACACTCTTGCCTGAAAGGTAAGAAGACACCATCTCGGGGCAACGCCCTGAGCGAAGAAGTAAAAAATCAACTATGGATAAAAAGACCTTCAATCAATTAAGACTCGAACTTTCCATCCAAGCCAAAAACGGCATAGACTTTATCATCGCAGCAACCGTCATCTGGTTCATGATCGCCATCATTTGGAGATTATCTTATTCCGCATACGACAAAAGCGTTTTGACCTTCATCATTGGCGGTCTGCTCCTACCACTGGCCTGGGGACTGTCAAAAGTATTGAAAACGACCTGGACATTGCCGAATAACCCCCTGCAACCACTAGGCCTATGGCTGAATTTTGCGCAGCTCTTCTATTTCCCTTTCCTGGTTTTTATCCTGATCAAACATCCAGATTACTTTGTCATGACTTACGTCATCATTACCGGTGCCCATTTCTTCCCCTACGCGTGGTTTTACAAGGCACCGATTTTTGGAATCGGAGCGGGAGTCATTTCGCTTGGGGGGCTGTTGCTGGGGTTGTCCTTACCCCCCGATCGAATGTTCCTAATCCCACTCTTCATGAGTGCTTGTCTCCTGTTCCTAACCTATTTATTGTACCAAAATTACCTAAAGAAGAAATCCAGGGCTCTTGTCAACTAGGAAATGGATGCAACTTGAATGTCCCTATCCTATTTCGGAACTTCGAACCCCAAACCCGGAACTTCGAACCTCAAACCGGAACATGGAACCCCAAACTCAATACTACAATTAGGAATTTTGAAAAAACACTCCTATATTTGCAATACTACAAACAAGAATTAACCTATGAAGAAGTTTCCATTGGGGGAGTTTGAGGAGATCGTATTATTGACGGTAGGAGTGCTTTATGACGAAGCTTACGGGGTGGCGATCAAAGAAGAAATTGAGCGCCAGCTCGAGCGCAAGGTAAGTGTTGGTGCATTGCAATCCGCTCTTCGACGCATGGAACAAAAGGGTTACCTGGAATCCCGTACCGGTGAATCCAATGCGGAACGGGGTGGAAGGCCGAAACGCTATTTCACCATTACTGCCCACGGGAAAAGAGCGCTTGAATATACCAGAGATGTCCGAATGGAACTATGGAATCGCATTCCTAAGATCGCACTTGAATTATACACTGGATGATCAAAAACGTAGCTGATCGTTTTTTTAGATGGTATTGCCGACCGGAATATTACGATGATATTCGCGGCGACCTGGATGAGCTATACCACCAGAAGACGCTTATTGTGTCCAAGATCAGAGCCGACCTTTATTATCTTAAGGAAGTGGTGCTCCTGCTTAGGCTCTCTCTCATCCGTCCAATCACCTTTATCAACCTCATAAGAAACGCCATAATGATCCGAATCTATGTCAAGACGGCCCTTCGTCATATGTTTAAAAACAAAGCCTATTCCTTCATTAACATCTTCGGATTAGCCTTGGGGATATCCGCTTGTTTGCTGGTCTACACCTACACCCAATTTGAAACTACTTACGACCGCATGCATCCGGATATCGAGCGCTCTTACCGCGTCAATCAAACGAACATCTGGAGTCCGGAAGGTGGTGAGATGGGATCGACAGCCCCTCCGTTGGCCCAATTGCTCCGAGACAAATATCCCGAAGTGGAGGCCGTCACTCGGATCAATACACCCGGCTCCCAGACCGTGAGATACAAACCAAGTGGAGGAGATTTACTGGCGTACAATGAAAGTAATGTCTTAGCGGCAGATTCCAATTTCTTTGACTTTTTTGCCTTCCCGCTATTGGAAGGAGACCCCAGTACGGCTTTAAAGGGGCTGGGAAAAGTGGTGATATCATCCGAGATGGCTACCAAGTATTTCGGCAATGAACCGGCCTTAGGACAAACGTTGGAATTTGGCGACAACCGCATTCCGGTCACGGTGACCGGGGTAACTGCCAAGCAACCCGATAACATGCATTTCCATTTCGATTTTTTGTGGTCAATGCCGACCAATCCCAACGTGGAGAAATTCGACTGGAGCTTTATCTGGACGCAAATGGCCACTTATGCCAAACTAGTACCAAACACCGATCCGCGACATCTGGAGCAGAAATTTGTGGATCTGGCAGATGTATACGTTCAACCTACTTTCTCCCGACTGGGTATGAATTACAAGGATTTTGTAACAGAAAAGGGCGGATGGAACTTCTACCTGCAACCCATCAGCGATATTCATTTGAAATCGGTGGATATTGGGAATCGTCTTGGCCCGATTGGCGACAGTACCATTATCGGCATCCTAAAATATGTGGCGGTCTTAATTCTGTTGATTGCTCTACTCAACTTCATCAACCTTTCTACAGCACGTGCCAGTAATAGGGCAAAAGAAATCGGTGTAAAAAAGACCGTGGGAGCCTTCCGCAATTCTTTAGTAACCCAGTTTCTAGTGGAATCCATTACCGTGTCGTTCATCTCTGTACTCTTGTCCTTATTGTTGATTAAAGGGCTACAATCCCTGATTCATTACTTTTCCGGGATTTTAATCGATATCACCCCTATTTTCCGGTGGAGCTTCTTACCAACTCTATTTCTGTTGGTTGTCGGCATTGGTATTCTGGCCGGTATCTACCCGGCATTTTATCTATCCGCTTTTCAGCCATTGCAGGTATTGAAAGGCAATCTGGCTAGTGGTATTCGCAGTGGTGGAATACGAAATGTCCTGGTCACCCTGCAGTTCACCATTGCCATCGCTCTGATGTCGGGTACCGTTTTGATCTATCAACAATTGAATTATCTGAACAAGAAGAACCTTGGTTTCAACGAAGAGAACATATTGGTGATCAATCACGCCGAGAAATTGGGTAGTCAATTGAAATCCTTTCGCGATGAAGTAATGGCACTTCCCAGCGTCTCGCAAGCATCCCTATCCATGGATGTACCAGCCCGCGGCCGCTGGGAAGACATTTATGAAAGAGAAGGCTCCAATATCAAACTGCCCATTAGCCAGATTAAGATCGACGAAAACTTTTTCCCAACTCTGGGGCTGACCTTGATCAAGGGCCGTACTTTTGAAAAAGGACGTCCCGCCGACGTCAACGGTCTGATCATCAATGAGACGACCGAAGAATTGTTCGCCTGGGAAGACGGCGACGGACTGGGTAAAAAAATCATCTACCCGGGTTATCCCCATGAATTAAAGGTCATCGGTGTAGTGAAAGACTTTCACTTTCAGTCGCTCCGGGAAAACATCGATCCACTGATGTTCTTTCACATCGACTCCCAAATGTGGGGTAGTCAAAGGGTGCTCACCATCAAATATGCACAGCAAGATGAGCAAAAATTGTTGGCACAGATAGAGCGCAAATGGCAGCAAATGGCAGCAGATGCCCCTTTCGAATATTCCTACTACGATGACGAATTGGCCCAACTTTATGTCCGCGAACGCAGTCTGTCCGGATTGATTTCCATTTTTACCGGTTTTTCACTTTTCATTGCCATCATTGGCCTGGTTGGTTTGCTTTCGTATGCCGCAGAACAACGCAAAAAAGAAATTGGCATTCGCAAGATATTGGGCGCCAGTATTTCCCAGGTGTTCCTGATGCTAAACGGTCAATATCTCAAACTATTCATCCTGGCACTTTTCTTGGCCGTGCCGCTATCCTGGCCTACGATGCAGGACTGGTTAGATTCTTTTGCTTACGGAATTAGTATTAATTTGTTTGTCTTCCTCGGAGCTGGACTGATCGTCGCACTCTTGTCTTTTCTCAGTGTGACTTACCTGTCCATGAGAGCGGCATCGGCCAATCTTGCCGAGGTGCTAAAAGATGAATAACGGTTTGTATCTATGAAGAATCCTGACCTATACACTGCCGCTCTGGTTTTCCTGATGGCCGGTTGCCATGTCAACAAACACTATTACTCTGACAATTTTGATTCGGGAGAGCTATCGGCCTCCTACATTGCCGAATTACAAGATCCGGAAAAGAGCACGGTCCGTGTCGTTGATGGCCAATTGGACATCGACGTAGGAGCGGGAGCTACCATTTGGCTCGACACCCAATTAACGGCCCCCATCGCAATCGAATACGAAGCCACGCCCATCAGCGAAGCGGGGCCCAATGACCGGGTCAGCGACCTCAACTGTTTTTGGATGGCAACCGATTCGCTCGGGAACAGTCCAACCGGTCGCAGCGGAAGATTCAAGGATTATCATCAGCTCTATTTATACTATACGGGTTACGGCGGACACAATAATTCAAAAACCCGCTTTCGCCGCTACGACGGAAATACGGACCGGAAGCTCTTGCCCGAACATGACTTGTCAGATCCTCAGTATTTGCTCGTCCCCAATAAGACCTACCGCATCAAATTAGTAGTAAAGGAAAACATCGTACAATACATCAGAGACGGTGAAGTGATTTTCGAGATCAACGACCCAGCCCCCTATCACCGAGGCTGGTTTGGTTGGCGAACGGTTCGCAACCATCTTCGGATTGATAACCTCAGGATCTACCGGCCTTAGTTTCGGGTTCATAGATCAAATCACTACAATGGTATAAAAGCTACCCAGCGTTGGTCTTCATTCCGGGCATGCTCACCCAAAATGATTTAATTTTCTTGTTTTCTGCAACCAACCACATCAAAATATGAAGCGTAAGCTCTCCATCTTTCTGTTCTTTACAATATCAGGATTTTTACTCACCGCCCAGTCAGAAACGCCCATTCCCGGACCAGTGATCGACAACATCAAGATGCGGGTCGACAGTGGCAATCATGTGGGCATCGTCGTGGGCATCGTCGACGAACAAGGGAGTCGATTCTACAGCTATGGGTTCAAATCTCTGGCCAAGCAGGACCCGGTGGATCTACACACCGTGTTCGAGATCGGATCCATTTCCAAGACTTTTACCGGTGTACTGCTGGCGGAAAAAGTAGTCACCAGAACAATGAACCTGGACGATCCAATTCAAAAACACCTTCCGGCGTCCGTCAAAATTCCTCAGAAAGACGGCCAGTCCGTTTCACTAAAACACGTAGCCAATCACACTTCTGCCATTCCTCGCCTCCCTTCGAACATGAAGCCGGCAAACCCACTTAACCCATACGCCGATTATACCGTCCAGCAGATGTACGACTTTCTAGCAGAATGTGAACTACCACGAGCCATTGGAGCCAAGTACGAATATTCCAATCTCGCTATGGGCTTATTGGGCCATTTATTGGCACTCAAAAGTAAAATGACCTACGAAGAATTGATGCTCGATAAAATCGCCAAGCCTCTGGGCCTTACCCAAACCAAAATTCAATTGAACGACGACATGAAAGCATCCCTGGCGGAGCCTCACGACCTTGGATTGAAAGTAGAAAATTGGGATATCCCTGCTATGGCGGGAGCCGGTGGTATTAGATCTACCCCGGAGGAATTGTTGACCTACGTAGCGGCCCATCTGGAAGAAGACGGTTCAGACCTATCAAAAGCGATGCAACTGGCACAAAAGACGGAGCCCGTAGGTGAAGACCAACAACCCAAAGTCGGCTTGGCCTGGCACTCAGTGAGTTCAGGCGACCTGGACATTGTTTTTCATACCGGTCAAACCGGAGGATACCACAGCTTTGCCGGCTTTTGTACACAGAATCAGACCGGCGTTGTCGTTTTGACCAATTCAACCGAGAACATCGACAACATTGGATTTCATCTGATCGATCCGAAGATGCCACTTCTCCCCTTCACCAAACCACCCGCAATCAATGCTAAGAAAAAGGAAATCAAGTTAAAGGAAGAAATCTTACAGGCATACGTTGGCAAGTACCAATTGGCACCTCAATTTTTCATTGATGTTACCCTGGAAGCAGGTCAATTGTATCTTCAAGCCACCAATCAACCTCGCTTTCCCCTCTTCGCCAGCTCGGAAAACGAGTTCTTTCTAAAAGTGGTGGAAGCCCAAATCACATTCAATCGGAAGGACAGCGAGGAAGTGAGCGGTCTGACTTTGTTTCAAAATGGAGGACAAGTCCCCGGGAAAAAAATAAAGGAGGAATAACACCACATTACAAAATCTCCAAGTGCTCATTTGCGAAATCCCTGAGAGGACCAATTTGCAAAATCTTGGAGATTTTGTAAATTTCTGTCTCTATCCGACAACAACCTACACTTTGAATTCAATACTAAAAATAGCATTCCTCCTCCTCGCGGCACTCACTGCCATCAGTCCAACACCCCACCCATGGCATTTCCAAACCGAGGCGATCGAACTAATTGCCCAAAACGAAGTCCATTTCCTCCAGGTTTATCAATGGACTTCCACCCCATCAACAGTTCATGCCAGCCCTCCTTTTTGGCAACATTTCACCACCCGGATCGACCAATCACCCGACCACTTAAAATACACTAATTACCATCAACCATACGACTCTCCTCATTATTCATTCCTAAAGAGAGACGACTTCACCATCCAACAACACAAAACCATCCCCTCCGAAGAAGACGCTCCGGCATCCATCACTTCCATCTAAGCGCATTATAACTTCTTATTTCTGAACAAGACTATTGAAGTTGTCTAAAGTTTCCTTGCTGGGCTCCAAAACCGTCTTTCAAGCCCACTTTTCGCCAATTTTTAACAGCGTAGCGCTGCTATGCAGTGAAAAATTGACTGCAATTGGACTTAAAATTCGTGTTTTTCACCAGCAGCAGAAAACTTTAGACAACTTCATTGTATAAAATCATTCCTCATGTCAGCAATTGCCAGCAAATTAGGCTATTGGTCTACTGTAACCTGCCTTTTTTCCATCCTATTATTCATCATCGGATTCTCTGCCATCATTATTTTACATCCGGTGTACGAATGGACCAGTTTCCAGGACTACATCCTTTACAACAACAACTATGATCAAAGCTTTAAACACCTGGCCCAGTTATCCATGTTGCTCTTTATGGCCGCCTTTTTGGTAATTTTGAATACCCTTCACTTTTTGGCAGAAGCCCCGCAAAAGCTCTTTACGAGCATCAGTCTCCATTTTGGGACTGCAGCCATGACCCTGGTATCGCTTTGTTATTTTGTACAGTTAACGGCGGTTCGTTGGAACTTTGCCAACAACAATGCGGAAGGTCTGGAACACTTCGTACAGTTTTATCCCGACTCCGCTATTTTGTCCATCTTAATGCTTGGTTTCACCTTCTTTCTTGGATTGGCTTCCCTTTTTATGGTCCCCGTTTTCCAATTCCAAGGGTCATCAAAAATGGTCTATTGGGGATTTTTGCTGAACGGCGGATTTGCCATCCTGGGACTAGTCGGTTATGTATTGCAGATACTGCCACTTATTTTCATCAGTACCAATTTCGGAATGGGGTTGGGGCAGATCATCTTATTCACCGGGCTCCTGCGGTGGTTTCGAAAACTGTAACCCCATTTTTCATTAACTTGGCGGTTGATCATTACTTAATCAAAGCTCACTAAAAATATGACGGCCAAAAACACCATCTCCACTTTGTGTTTTCTACTGTTGACAATCGGGATCTTGTCGGCTCAAAAAAGAATGTTGCCCGCCGACACCTTGATGGAGACCAATCACAGTGTTACCATAAAGGGAAAACGCATTCCCTATACCGCCAAAACCGGCACCCAACCCGTCTGGAATGAAGACGGAGAACCGATCGCCACCCTATTTCACACTTTTTACGAACGCACCGATGTAGACGACCGCGCCTCCCGGCCTTTGGTCATATCATTTAATGGTGGCCCCGGCTCGGCATCGGTCTGGATGCACATTGCCTACACCGGCCCCCGCATGCTGGAGATCGACGACGAAGGTTATCCGGTACAACCCTACGGCATTCGTGAAAACCCGCATTCCATTCTGGATGTGGCCGACATTGTTTTTGTCAATCCGGTCAATACGGGCTATTCCAGAATTTTAGACAAGGAGGCCGACAAGAAGTTATTTTTCGGTGTAAATGCCGATGTCAAATACCTGGCCGAATGGATCAATACCTTTGTGACCCGCCACAACCGCTGGCGTTCGCCCAAATACCTCATTGGTGAAAGTTACGGAACCACGCGCGTTTCCGGTCTCTCTCTGGAGTTACAAAACAGTCAGTGGATGTATTTGAACGGAGTGATCCTGGTTTCCCCCACTGGATTGGGGATCAAGCGAGATGGTCCGGTCGCCGCCGCCAATCGGCTCCCTTACTTTACGGCAGCGGCCTGGTACCAAAAGGCGCTGAAACCGGAATTACAACAACGCGACTTGGAGGACCTGTTGCCCGAAGTAGAAAACTTCACCATCAACGAGCTATTGCCTTCCATGGCAATGGGTGGCTTCCTCGGGAAAGAGAAACGACAGGAAATGGCCCAAAAAATGGCCGACTATTCCAGTCTCTCCGTCAAAACCATTTTGCAACACAATCTGGATGTTCCCTACTCCTTCTTCTGGAAAGACCTCTTGCGGGAGAAAGGAGGCCTAACCGTTGGCCGCCTGGATTCGCGGTACCGCGGTCTGGATGAAAAGGAAGCAGGCGAAAGACCGGATTTCAATTCGGAACTTACTTCCTGGTTGCACTCTTTCACCCCCGCCATCAATTATTATCTGCGCGAACATTTGCAGTTCGAGACCGATATTAAATACAATATGTTCGGGCCGGTAAGGCCTTGGGATCGCGGGGATGACAATACGGGAAAGAACCTCCGTCAGGCTATGGCCCAGAACCCTTATCTGAACATCATGGTACAATCCGGATATTTCGACGGCGCTACGACCTACTTCAATGCAAAATATACCATGTGGAATATTGATGGCAGCGGTAAAATGAGAGATCGCATGCGCTTCAAGGGATATCGAAGCGGGCACATGATGTATTTGCGTCAGGAGGACCTCGAAAATGCCAATGACGATATTCGTCAATTCATCAAAGATACTTTGCCGGCACAAGGAGAACCGGCAAAGTATTAGTGCTCATTCGATCACTTGGTACATCCCGTTATGCACGGGATGTACCAATCCAATAGCTGCAAGCGCTATTCCTTTTGCGGTACTGCATCTACCAGCAAGGCAAGCGCCTTATTCAAAGCCTCAGAACCGGGCTTGGAGCCCTTATAATGGCCTAATCGAACCACCACCAAATCATGGGAAGGAATAATAATGGTCATTTGAAGACCCGCGCCCGCCATAAAATAGGCATCTTTCGGGATTGGCATCGCTCCTTCTCCATTGATCCAGAAAAAGCCACCATAAATGGGCCTTCCATCGGCTTTCCAGGCCGGTGCCAAAGTACTGACAAATTCGACAAAGCCCTCCGGAAGAATACGCTCCCCTTCCCAAACTCCATCCTGCAGGTAAAGATTGCCCAATCGCGCCCAATCCCGGCCGGTGCCGAACTCGTATCCCTGGAGCAGGTAGTTCCCATATGGATCCGTTTCCATGACCATATCCCGGACCCCGATTTTGTCGAACAGTGCCCGCTGAGGGAAGGATAAGTAGTCTTCACCCATACCCTCCACTCCTAGTCTTACGAGATAATTGGTCAGCACCGGGTCGGAATTCCGGTAGCGGCCGACGGTATTGGGCGGCCACTGCTGCGGGAGATTGGCGGCATAGGAGAAAGAATTGACGGAACCAGTATAAACGTACAGGTGATCCGGATATCCCACGGAAGGGTCGAAGTCGGGATCCTGAGGGGCCCGAAACCTCAAGCCACTGGACATTCTTAAAATATCAGAAATCCGGATCTTAGCCCTAGGATCGCCTTCCCCTTGCCATTCGGGAATGGGAGCCGGCTGATCTAAGTTGTACACCCCTTTTTCGATGAGTAATCCCATTAAGGTGGCAGTCAGGCTTTTTCCCATTGACCAACTTTCCAGCGGCGTGTGCATCGTAATACCCTCCCGGTATTGCTCGCCGACAATACGACCTTTCCAGGTCACGACCAAGGCGGCAGTGAGCGCATCTGCTGGCTCGAATGCGGCCGCAACCGCTTGGGCAATTTTGTCTTGATCAACCTCCGGTGGTAGTGCATCCTTCTCGACAAGCTGGTCCCCCATTGGCCAGGCCTGGCTTGCCGGATCGGGTAGATTTGGCGGCACTTTTACGGGATTGAAATAGAGTTTATCTTCACCTTTAGGAAGACAAATACAGCCTTGACCATCCGTATAAATAGCGGTCCTTACTACACCATTGGGCACGATGACATGTACTTTTTTGTTTTCCCGGTCTATGTCCCAGCCACTCATCTTAGCTCGCTCCTCATAGGGAGCTGAAAAGTAGCCAATGTTTTCGGCGGCAAAAGTTGCATCGAGCCCTGTAATAAAAACGGCCGAACAAAGTATTTTCGCAAAACCGGAAGCATGATGTTCCAAAGCTTCTCCTGGAGGTCCTTCGTATCTGGTACCTAATTCCAGTGCCTGGGCCCGGGCAAGCATTTTTTCTTCCTGACTCATCTCGGTTTCGTTAGTCGCCTTTTCGACCGTCGGGGCATTTTGACAGGATGCAACAACCCCAAAAATGATCAACAGACAATAAAATGATGGAAAAAAGGAAGTTGACAATTCGTTTTTCATATTTTGATAAGCGTTTTAATGATCAAACCCTTTAATTGTTCCATGAGAAGAATTCACTTATTTGAATTTGAAGACCTGCAGTGGTTCCCTAGAATCCTGCGCAATTACATGACCGATTATCTCCAGTTTGTAGCCAACCAGGCAGATTTTTACAAAAACATCCTTCCAATTATAAAAAAAGGTCTCGCAAAGAGCGGTACAAGTACCGTGGTCGACCTGGCATCGGGTGGTGGTGGTGGTTGGGTCAAATTAGCTCCTCGTTTGCAAGCCGCGGTCCCTGACTTGAGCGTCATCTTGACCGATTTCTATCCAAATATACCTGCATTTCAGCAGACCGTTCAGCAAAATCCCGAAATAATCTCTTATCAAACGGAACCTGTGAATGCCCTGGCCGTTCCTTCTCACCTGAAAGGATTGCGTACCCAGTTTCTTTCCTTTCATCATTTCAAACCGGAAAATGCCCGTCGTATCCTAAAAAATGCGCTCGATACCAATGCCTCGATTCTGATCGTGGAAGCCCAGGAACGCAATTGGTCGACCCTCCTGCAATTTGCATTGTCTCCAATTTTTGTACTACTCGGCACCCCATTCATTCGGCCTTTTAAGATCGGTAGAATATTGCTCACTT
Source organism: Saprospiraceae bacterium (assembly GCA_028284395.1). Classification (GTDB taxonomy): domain Bacteria; phylum Bacteroidota; class Bacteroidia; order Chitinophagales; family Saprospiraceae; genus JANQRV01. Next base: position 31,461 of record JANQRV010000269.1, on the reverse strand, counting down.
ATTTTCCGCCTTTGGTTCCACTCTTTGTTTGGTGGGATGGACTGGTCTCCGTTTTGCGCACCTACTCAGTAGACGAGATGAGAAAAATGGCGAACGAAGTCGACCCGGACCAAACCTATGAATGGGACATTGGGAAAGTAAAAGACGGTCCTATTACCCTTCCTTATTTGCTTGGTTGCCCCAAATCCTGACCCCATGGGTATTAAATTTCCGTTTTTGTTGGAAACCGAGCGATTGGCACTTCGATCTCCAACTGTCGAGGATGCCCCCGCATTAAAGGCAGCCATCCGGGAATCCATGCACTCATTGCGGCCGTGGATGTTCTGGGCACAGGAAATCCCAACCCTAGAAAGGATGATAGAAAACTGCCGCCATGCGGAACAAGAATTTGTCAAAAATTCCAACCACCGCATCCACATTTTCCTCAAGGAATCCAACGAATTGATCGGTTTCACCGGTCTCCATCGCATCAATTGGAAAGTACCTAGTTTTGAAATTGGATACTGGCTACGGCAATCTCGCACGGGCCAGGGTTTGATGACCGAAGCGGTTCGCGGGCTTACCAACTATTGCTTGGAAAAGCTTGCTGCCAAACGCGTCGAAATCCGAGCTAGCAGTGAAAACGTCAAAAGTCGGAAAGTAGCTGAACGAGCGGGGTTTGAATTGGAGGGTATTTTGCGTAACGACCGTAGACACGTTAACGGCACCCTGCGCAACACCGTAGTCTATGCATTAATTCCCAAGGAATGACAGTAGGAACGTGCGATACTAAAGATCATTCAATATATTCTGCTTCCGTTGACCAAAATTAAAAGCATCCAGCATCGTCATGGTGAGCGCATCTTCAAGGTCTCCGTAAGTCTTGTGGTAATCCTTTTGGCTACGCCGAATGACTTCCATGGCATCTTCTCTTCCGTAGACGTCTGTAATTTCACATTTTTCCGGTTCTCCCGGAAGTTGCTTATAGGTCAGAAAGTAGTGTTTGAGTCGATTCACGATCGTCGGTGGTAATTGCTCAATATCTCTCCACCCGCCGTACACTTCATCCTGTTCGAGCACCGCAATGATCTTATCGTCTGCTTCTCCTCCATCTATCATCCGAAAACCGCCGATGGGAATGGCTTTTACAATGATGTTGCCGTGGGTCACCTCTCTTTCCGTTAATACGCAAATATCTAGAGGATCATCGTCTCCGACGATATCCCGCCGGCCCGTTCTTTCCATGCAAAAAGCGGCTACTTCTTCTTTACAATAAGTCTGAGGAATGAAACCGTACAGGGCCGGAACAATATTGGAAAACTTCTGGGGGCGGTCAATCATTAGGTAACCACTCTTTTTATCGACCTCGTATTTCACGGTATCCGACGGAATCACTTCGATAAAGGACGTCACAACCTCCGGAACACGATCGCCGATGGGGATTCCGTGCCAGGGATGCGAAGTATAGCGCAAACCGATCATCTTCCATATCTTATTAAATGCTTCTTGACTCATGCTGCAAAGGTAGCGAGGATGAAGCATAAATGCTGATGAATTTATACTTAAATTGCACTTTCATTGCCATTATTGATCAACACCATGCCAACACAAAATTCCAGTTCTACCTCCTCCTCACATCTCTCCCGGCAGTTGGGGCTCGTAGGCTTGGCAGCGACCGGCATTTGTTCTATGCTAGGCGCTTCTGTATACGTCGTTCCATTTATGATTCAAAGAAATGTTCCGGGCATCGGTCCCTATGTCTTGCCGGCCTTTCTTTTTGCAGCACTGCCCGCACTTTTGGCCGCAATTGCTTATGCCGTTCTCTCTTCAGCTATGCCGCGGGCCGGAGGTAGCTATATTTTTGCCAGTCGGGGCCTGAATCCCTATCTGGGCTTTGTGGCCAGTTTCTCGCAGTGGTTTGGTCTCTCCATTGCCATTGGTGTGATCTCCTACATCATCGTACCTTTTCTCCGGGACGTCGTCGATGCCATGGGCTGGAAAGAGATGGCTGCAACACTGGACCTCGGCGGCATCAGGGTGGGTCTTGCACTGTTGCTGCTATGGCTGTTCGTTTGGATAAATATTCGGGGATTAAAATTATACGAAAAGACGGTGATACCTTTGATGTTCGTGATGTTTGGACTTGGAGCCATCGTCATCATCGCCGGATTTTCTTACGACCAGGCCGATTTCATCGCTGCCGCAGCCAATGAGGGCAAAACCATTACTCCCGTCGACGCTTCTTTTCATTGGCCAACTTTCCTGGCCGCAGCTGCGCTGTTGTTTTCCAGTTTCATTGGTTTCGACTCCATCGCCCAAGCCGGTGGGGAAGCCAAGAACCCGGGGCGTTCCCTGCCATTGGCCATCGGGATCGCCATTACGGCAGTAGGGACTTATTATTTTCTTTTCACGGCGTCGGTATACCACGTGGTTCCATGGTCCTTCGTAGCACAGGAAGCCGTGGAAAAAGACATCACGGCACCGGGTTTGTTATCCTACCTTTTGCCGGCCGGATGGGCAGTAGCCATTATTGCCGGGGCAACCATTGCCCTGATCAACGACTTACCGGCCATGCTGCTTTCCGTTTCCCGTCTGATGTTTGCCTGGGCGGAAGACGGCATTTTCCCCCGTTGGATCGCAAGGATCCATCGGGAAAAGAACACGCCGCACTTGGCCATCATCGCCAGTGGGATAATGGCATCGATAGGTATCCTGGGCAGCCATTTTGCCGGCGATTTCTTCCTCGGAATTGACATCATGGTAACATCTATGCTGGTTAATTTCCTGTTGATGTGCCTAACTGTTCTGACCCTCCCCAAACGCAACCCCACGCTAGCTAAAGAAATCACAGTGCTTCGCAATGGTCAATTGCGCAACCTGCTGGCCTTTTTAGGTGTTCTTTTCCTCAGTGGTTTCTTAGTCATCCACATCTGGAAAGATTATCAGGCAGATCTCCGTGCGTGGTACTTTCATTCGACCCCCATCTGGCTGATCGTCATGGGGTTTGCAACCGTCATTTTCCTTTGGAAGATGTTCCAATTGAGAAAGGAAGGAAAAGATTTGGAAACCTTGTTTAGCACCATCCCGGATGACCCTACAATTTCTTAACCCTACACCCAAACAACAACACCAACTATATGTATACCCGAAAGCAAAAATCATGAGTAAAGTTGAATATTCACAGTTGGCCCCTGGTCTCCGGGTTTCCAAAGTTTTGACGGGATTATGGCAAATCGCTGACCTGGAACGCCACGGCAAACCTCTGGACCCCGTCGCTACCGCCCAACACCTTTGGAATTATTTCAATGCCGGGCTAACGACCTTCGATATGGCCGACCATTACGGTTCTGCAGAATTGATCACCGGTCACTTCCGCCAACAGCTGAGCAGTCCGGAGGAGGTACAGCTCTTTACAAAATGGGTACCAGAGCCAGGTGACACTTCCCGGGAGAAGGTCCGACAAGCGGTAGAACGGGCACTACAAAGAATGCAAATGGAGTGTCTCGATCTAATGCAGTATCACGCTTGGAATTATGCAGATCCACGCTGGCTCGACGAACTTTATTGGTTGCAGGAATTGCGAGAAGAGGGGTTGATCCGCCACATCGGCCTGACCAATTTCGATACAGCTCATCTTCGCTTGGTCCTGCACAGCGGTATAAAAGTGGTCTCCAACCAGGTGTGCTACTCCCTTTTGGACCAAAGGGCAGCAGGAGAGATGACCAAATTGTGCCTCGCCCACAATGTGAACCTTTTAGCCTTCGGCACCCTGGCCGGTGGTCTGCTCTCCGAAAAATGGTTGGACCAAGCCGATCGGGCAATCGAACATATGGAGACGTGGTCCCAAATGAAGTACCGTCGATTCATCGAAGTAGCCGGAGGGTGGCAAAAGTTCCAGCCACTTTTACGGGTAATCCAAATCGTGGCAAAAAAACACGGCGTAAGCATTGCCAATGTTGCCAGTCGATACATCATGGAACAACCAGCGGTTGGCGGTATCATTATTGGTGCCAGCCTGGGCAAAAGCGAATACATTGAACGCAATCTGGCCCTCTTCGATTTTCAGCTTGACCGAGAAGATCACCAACGAATCGCCACTTCCCTGGAAACATTGAGCCCCATTCCGGGAGATTGCGGGGATGAATATCGAAAGCCACCATTCCTGACTGCCTCTGGAGACCTCAGTCACCACATTGAAAAGCTGCCCGCTCCTTACCCCGTGACCCAAATGAACAACAATCGGAGCAAAGCACTAAGTGGGACCGTTTGGGAAGACCAGGCCGGCTTCAGCAGGGCGGTCCGGATCAACGACCGGATCTTGGTATCGGGCAGTACAGCAACCCACGGCACCAAAGCCATCGGAGGGAATGATCCCGCAGCTCAAATGCATTTTGTCATCGACAAAATTGAAGGGGCTGTACAATCTTTGGGAGGACAATTGGAAGATGTCGTAAGAACACGGATCTTCATCCAAAACATGGACGATTGGGAGCCGATTGCCCGTGCCCATGGCCAACGATTCAAAGATATTCAACCGGCCAACACAATGATCCGCGCTGATATAATCGGGGAAGAATACCTGGTAGAAATGGAGGCAGAAGCAATCTTGCCCTCCGCCAGTTAGAATATCTTATAAGAAATGAAATGACCATAAACTTTTTCATCATACCATCCACACGTGATTGAAGTAAGTTTATGCAAAAATGAGGTGGTTATATGTGTCTAAAAATGTCTCAATCGCTTCGTTTTCAAACTTGTAAATTTTTTAAACACAGGAGACACTGCAAATGACGACGACTACTTTTGACTATTTGATCGTTGGCAAGGGGCTGATTGGAAGCGCAGCAGCGAAGTACTTAGCGCTGGCTGGGGCCAATGTCGCCATCATCGGGCCGGACGAGCCGGTTGGAGATTATGCGAAGGCCATCGTATTTGCCAGTCATTTTGATCAAGGGCGGATTACATTGAAAATTGGGAAACAGAGTCTATGGACTCAACTAAACGCTCTAGCAATCGCACAATACGGCACCCTAGAACGGCAAAGTGGAATAACTTTTCACAGTCCGGTAGGCTGTCTGTATGTATCACCGGCCGCCAATGACGAATACATTCAAAACGCTCGGCAGGTCGCCCCAACCCAGGGCATTCCACTGCATGCCTATTCCAACAATCAAGAGGTAGCGGCCGAGCATCCCGAATTTTTCTTTCCCCCTCCCATCCGTGCCACCTTCGAAGGTAGTCCCGCCGGTCACATCAACCCTCGGGCCCACAAGGAAGCTCAACTATTGATTCTGAAAAAACAAGGAGGGCAAGTGATCAATGACGTAGTGATCGGCCTGAAAAGACAGCGTAGAGATTATTTGGCCGAGACCTTAACCGGAAGCCAGATCTTGGCTAAAAAAGTGTTGGTAGCAGCCGGTGCTTTTACAAACTTCAACAATCTCCTGCCCCGCAAGATCAAGATGACTGCGGAAAGCGAAACGACGATTTTGGCGCGGGTAAGCCGGGAAGAAGCAATGCGCCTCGCACGGCTCCCTTCCCTCTTGTACAAAATCGCAACCCCACAGTTGAACAACATTTACCTCATTCGGCCTCTGCTTTTTCCCGATGGCCATTACTACCTCAAGATGGGTTGCAATCTTTCGGACGACTTACAATTCCATACCCTCTCAGAAGCCCAAAAATGGTTTGTCTCCGGTAATTCTGCTGCCCAAAAAACAGTATTGGAAGGCGCTCTGCGGACCATTATGCCCCATCTGAACATACTGGATATGATTACCAAACGATGCATCATCACCCGCACCCCTACCGGATATCCATACATCGGCAATGTCGACGATCAAGGCCTCTTCGTGGCTGCCGGAGGAAATGGATATGCCGCCAAATGCTCCGATGCCCTGGGACATTTAGCTACCAACCTGATGCTGTATGGCCACTCCAAAGCGGGAATTCCTCTAGAAGCGTTTATCCCTCAATTTTCAGATACCCACAGATGATTCCCCGTCAATTTCTGCCCTCATTTCCAAGACGCCATAACGAAGTAGAAAGCCCAATCGATGCTCTGCCTTCTCAATCACATAGACCCCATCGATGCGATCCGGTATTTCCCAGGACCGCGCTTCAATACCCCATGTTGTTTTCTCCTTTCGGGTAAACTGTTAACTTTGGTTCGTTCTTATGGAAGCTGTCTAAAGTTTCCTACTGGGCTACAAAAACGACAAAACCCAACGCATGAGAAAAAGCGCATCCATCTACCTCGTCATTCTGCTTTCGTACCTACTAACTCTTTCATCAGTGGCGCTTACCGCCCAAAATGGCTCTGAAACGGAAGCAGCAGACGATACCATTAAGCTCTTCGGCAAGGAAGTTTTGGGTGAATTCAATCGCACCATATCTTCCAACAATGAAGAAGCCCAAGCCTACTTTAACCAGGGAATCCAGCTAAAATATTCCTTTGCGGTCAAAGATGCCGCAAAGTCGTTCCGACAGGCACAGAAAAGAGATTCTACCTGCGCCATCTGTTATTGGGGAGAAGCCTGGGCGCTGGGTTCTTACCTCAATGGCGCCTTGAGCGAAGACAATGCTCCGATTGCCTACGAGAAACAGCAAAAGGCAATGGAATTGGCAGCACAGTTCGCCAGTCCCGTAGAGCGGGCCCTTATCGAAGCGACAGAAGTCCGTTTTGTTAAAGAGTACGACAAGGAAAAGCGGAAGGTCCAAGATTCCCTCTACGCCGCTTCCATGAAACACGTCTACGAAAAATACCCAATGGACTCGGACATCGCTACCATTTATGCGGAAGCACTGTTCCTTTTGGAACCCCGAAGAGGAACGCGCGAAATGGATGACCCCGACGTCATACGACTGCACCGGGTTTTGGAGGGAGTCCTGGACGTCGACATTCGCCACCCCGGTGCCTGCCACCTCTACATTCACGCCACGGAATCCACATCACAGCCCGAGCTGGGTGCCGAATGTGCCCAATATTTGGGCAACACGATCCCCGGGGCCAGCCACATGAATCACATGCCTTCTCATACGTACAATGAAATCGGCCGCTGGGGAGAATCCGTAAAAGCAAATCTTCAAGCTTGGCATTCCGACCAAAAAGCAGCTTACGGTGAGGGCATCGCCATCTATGCGTTTCACAATCTCCACATGCTACTTTATGCCGCTTGTTACGACGGCCAGGGAGCCATTGCCATTCAAGCCGCCAAGGATTTTGCCAGAATGAATGACAACAACATGTTCCAGGTATTGGCGCTGATCCGTTTTGGCCGCTTTGAGGAAGTCTTAGAATTGAGTAACAGGCCCGAAAAAGCAGTACCGGGCGGTATGTGGGATTTCGCACAGGGCTACGCTCGGCTCAAGCAAGACGAGATGGATTTTGCTAAAGTATACCTGAATCGAGTGTTAACTACTGCCGACACCTCAGAAGCTAAATATCGGGGACATCCCGCCGCCCATATCTTGGGTAGCCTAGGAGGTATTCTCGAGGGAGAAATCCACTGGAAAGAAGGAGACCTCCCCACCGCCATCCAATGTTTTGAACGAGCCGTCGGCATTGAAGACAGTATGATGTACGACGAACCCGAGCCCATCCCTTTTGACGCTCGTCACTGGCTAGGCGCCGCTTTAATGGAAGCTCAAGAGTACAGCAAAGCTGAAGAAGTTTACCGAACCGAACTGGCCGATCACCCCAATAATGGCTGGTCTTATTTTGGCCTTTGGAAGGCGTTGGAAGCACAAGGCAAACCAGTTGAAGAAGCCAAGCGCAAATTTGAGGAATGTTGGGCTCGCTCCGATATCTGGCTACGCACCTCCAAATTCTAAAATGATTTTACGCAAAACCTTTTTTTAGCGTTTGGAGGCAATCACCGGTACAATCAGCTTCCAGCTCATTCAGTTTCCTCTGAATAGCCTGCAATTCCCGAATCTTTTCCGAAATCTGCCACGCTTTTTTCTGCAAAGAGTCGCCAATAGTATCGCAATTAACCCGCCCCTCTTCATCCAAAAGCAAGAATTCCTTGGCCTCTCTCAAAGTGAAGCCCAAGGGCTTCGTCCATTTGATCAACAGCAAATGACGGAGAATCACTTCGCTGTAATCTTTGTAATTATTCTCCCTCCGGACGATTTCCCGAGGGTTCAGCAATCCCGTTTTTTCGTAGTACCGGATGGTATCTTTTGAAAAACCCGTTTTCTGGACCAGTTCGCCAATTAGCATGATGAATCAATCTTTAATGATGTTATTAACTTTTTTTTAACGATCCGAACCTTGACCGTCGACCCTACTCCACCCCCTATCTTTGCAGTAAAAAGATGCAACGTACCATGGTTTTCATTTTCAGCTCCTTACTTTTTGCCGCTTGTCAAGATCCGGAAGAGCGTTCCCCCGACCAATCTTCTTTCTCTTTCCTGCAAGAATTGGAAGAAGATCAGGATTTTTCGGTATCCGATGCAGCGACTTTAGACGACGATGCCCGCTACACTTGTACCTTGACATCACAGGAATTAGCGGCCCGCAAGTCATTGCTCCAAGAACAGATTTTTCCCTTCGTACAGTCGATCGAAGAACTGCCCAATGGCTTCCAATTGCATTTCAAAGACCACGAGAAAATGGCTTCAAAAATTGTTGAATTCATGTTGTTGGAAAAGGAATGCTGTTCCTTCTTCGGCTTTCAATTCGAAATACGTCCCTTTGGCAAGGGGCTGTCTCTTACCATCGGTGGTTCCCGGTTGAGCAAACAATTCATTCGCTATCAGCTTCGCAGCATGGGACTAGAAACATAGCGGATAGGTACCTACGAACAAACCGGCCTGGAACCGTGTATGCACCCTCGTTACTAAATCCTCAAAACAAGCCGCCATTAAAAGTGGAGCCACTTCGTCATCGACGTACTTCTTTAGCCGGATGATTCCACGATCGACCCTTGCTTTGACGACCAATTGCCCGCGCTCGTCATAGTATTCGTAAGCCGGGTAATTGAGTACTCTTTGTTTGATTTTCTTTCTACTGTACTCCTGCCCCTGAAAATAAGCCAGGTTTCGATCTTTACTGGTTTTTAAAGCTACTTCGCCATCCGAATTCACTAAATTGTATACTCCATTACTACTCTTTCGGAGCCAGTATCTTTCCCCCCAAATTTTCAGCTGTTTTTCACGAATTGATGTTCCTTTCACTTTCTTGCTGCGGGCCATCATTCTGATCGCCGGTTCGCCATTGTCATCCGCACAAGCCAAAACCGTCCTTTGATGCCACCGTCCCGGCCTTAGTTCTTCCGATGTGAGCTGTTGCGCATGAGTCGAAGGAATGTTGAAGGAGAGTAAAACAACCAATCCGAATAAGTTCTTCATAAGATGAGGCATTTAGTTTAAGAAGTGTCTTTAAAATTAAACAATAATCTGGTAATTCACGTTCGCGGTTTTGCAAAGTATTGGATGCTGTGGTTGCTATGGATGCTATGGTTGCGGGTAGATTAAAACAACAACTCAGAAATCTTGAGAGTAATCAACGCCAGGGCAAAAAAGGCAGCAAAAGACAGTATTGCGCCGACCGCACTGATCAATGCATTTTGCTTCCTTCCCTGTAAGGACGGCTCAACCGACGTTCGACTCAGCGTTTCCCCCTCCCACAAGGACAGCGCCCATACTTTTATCCCATTGGAAACGTTGAGCAGCGCCGGTACCAAAGCAAGAATGATGATCGTGACAATCATCAAGCCGAAAGCCACGGAAATGGCCATTGGAATCAACAATTGCGCGCCGCGGCTCTTTTCCAGCAAGATCGGCCCCAAGCCGACAATGGTCGTAATTGAGGTCAGAACAATGGGCCGAAACCGGGACATCCCCGTGGCATACAAAGCCTTTTCAAACGGTTGGCCATTACGTATTTTATCATTGAATGTAGTAATAAAAACGAGCGCATCATTGACCAGTACTCCGAGGAGCGCGCTTGCACCCAAAAGCGAAGCCGTGCTGTGCGAAACATCCATTAGGTAATGACCAAGACCAATACCTATATAGCCAAAAGGGATCAGTGCAAAAACGATCAATGCTTGACTTACCGACTTGAAGGTCAACACAATGATAAAAAACATCAATAAGAAGATCATGTAAAGAGAACTGTACATAGAGCTCTTGGTCTTCTCTTCCTCCCGGCTTTCTCCTCCGTATTTGACTTCGAGTCCCGGATAATTCGACAGAACGTTTGGAACGATGGAGCCCTCAATTTGAGCCAATACTTCTGCGATGGATACGCTGTTGTCCGCCACGTCCGCCTCGATCTTAATTTCCCTTTGTCCATCCAGATGATAAATGTTGTTGACTCCTTTTTCAAAGGAAAAGTGGGCCAGTTCCTCGAGCGGAACGCTAATCCCGGAAGGGTGTTGGATGCGCATCTGGGCCAGTTTTCCCAAATCGGTACGATCTTCTATCTGATAACGGGCCCAAACTTTAACTTCATCCGGGCCTCGCTGCAGATTTTGAATTTCACTTCCGAAAAAGCCCTGGCGAACTTGTCGCACGACGTCCATGAGCGTAAAGCCAAGGTTATGGGCCTGCGGTTTCAATACCAGATTGATTTCCTGGCTTCCTTCAGCGTTGACATTGACCACATCACGCAGATCGACCATCTGCTTTAATTCTTCTTCGATTTCCAGGGCCGCCTTATCCAACTGGGCATAATCATTTCCGAGGATGGACAATTCGATGGGATTACCAAAGGGAGAACGAAATCGATATTGTAGTGTCTCCGCCTCATACAGCGGCCCTACCTTTTCGCGAAGCATAGCGATGGCATCTCTTTCTGTAAGGGTACCTCGGTCCTCGACCGACAGCATGGAGACGCGGATCTGGCCTTCATTGGCAGCAGGGCCCATATTTTTTACGATCTTGGTAAATAGCTCTTTCTCTCCACCCAGTTTTTCCTGACTGTAGGTGGCATTTAATTCGGACGCGGCCGCCGAAATCCGATTCAAAGTTTTTGCCGTCATTTCCGATGATGTCCCGGCCGGCATCTTCAATTCCACAAAAAAGACTTCGCTGGGCATATTGGGAAAGAAAGTATTGCGGATGATGCCGCCTTCAAACGCGCCGATCAGGAGGGCAAAGCCAGCTACACAAATGGCGATCATTGGAAAGCTATATCGCATGGCAAAACGCAATACCGGGCGATAGGTCCGATCCCGCAAAAAGATCATTAAGCCATTAAACCAATGCAAGACTCCCTTGGGTTTGTGATCCCGATCCTTCAAAGCTTTCGAATGAGCAACGTGGGCCGGTAAAATAAAAGTCCCTTCGATCAGCGAAAATATCAGACTTATGATGACCATAATGGCGAGTTCAATTCCGAATTCTCCCATACGCCCATCGATGAAAAAGAAGCCGGAAAAGGCGACCACCGTCGTTAGAATGGCAGAAAAGACAGCGGGAAGTACTTCCATCGTTCCTTTTAAAGCTGCTTCCATCCGGGGCATACCCGCTTCGTATTTTTGGTAAATATTCTCGGCGATGACAATGCCATCGTCCACCAGAATACCGACAACGATGATCATACCAAAAAGCGACATCATATTGATCGTAACCCCCAAGGCCCCGGCAAAAATAAAGGTTCCGGCGAAGGAAATAGGAATGGCAAGCGCTACCCAAAACGCCAGTCGCCAGTTGAGGAACAATGCCAGGATGATAATTACCAATACAAACCCTATGATCCCATTTTCCGTCATCAATTGAATGCGCTCGTTCAGTTCGACCGAGCCATCATCGATGATCGTCGCCTGAACCAAGCTATTGCGCCGATTGAAATCTTCAAGATAATCCCGCACTTTTTCAGTTGCCGACAACATGTCTTCTTGCAGGGTATTGGAAACGGTAATAATGACCGCCGCTTGATCATTCAGGTAGGACCGGGCCGGAACGTCTTCCCACTTATTGACGACATCTGCTACTTCATAAAGGCGAAGTACCCCCCCATTTCCATTGGTACGGATCACCAGGTTATGCAGATCCCAAGCATTATAACGTTTGTTTCTGGCCCTGATCGAGAGCTCCTCCCGCGGGGATTTAATTTTTCCTCCCGTCACTTCCAGGTTACTACCTCGAACTGCATTGACTGCCTGATCGAAAGTCAATTGGTATCGCCGCAGATCCTCCTCCCGAAAACTGATCTCGATCTCTTCTTCCGGGAAGCCGGAGACGGCGATCTTGGAAATGCCGTCCATTTGCAATAAGTCTTGTTCGACCTCTCTTGCAAATTGCTTTAGCGTGGTCAGATCGGTATCTCCACTAAGGGAAAAGTTGATGGCAAAGCCCTGGTATTCTTCTTTGGCAATAATAGGTGGTTCCATGCCCACCGGAAAATTGGGAATTTGGTCTACGGCATTCTTCACGTCTCTCAACACCAGGTCCGGTTCAAAACCCTTTAGAATTTCAATGGTAATCAATGCCAGGTTCTCACTGCTTACCGAAGTTGTCCGTTCGATGCCGTTCAGGCTTTTCAGGCCCTCTTCGATCTTTGTGGTCACCCCCTCTTCCAATTCTTGGGGAGAGGCGCCCGGATAAATACATTGAACACTAATGAAGCGACTTTCGATTTCGGGTACCAGCGTCGTCTTCATATTCAACATTCCCAGAATGCCCAACACGAAGAGCAACAACATCAGTACATTACCAACAATCGGATTTTCCAGGAAGTATTTAATGATGGATGTCACAATTGTTTCTTTAAAGTTTGCTATGGACCGGCATTATTTTCTGACCGGCATATAGGCCTTCGACGCCACCGCTGACTACCCAGGAGGCTTGGTCATAATCCAATACGTAGATGTATTTTTCATCTCTCTTCACGACTTTCAATGGGCATAACTGAACCACGGAATCCTTGACAGTATAAATGTAATTCTGATTGACCACATGCGCTACTGGAATGCGTACCGCCTCCCGGATAGGTTCGGCATCAACTGTTCCGGTTAGATACATTCCATCTTTTAATCCTTCCCCGGAAACCCCGATGTAAACGGGTACATGTTGGGTCATGGCATCAATTTGATTACCGATGCGCTTAATCGAACCTATCCAGTTCTTTCCAACTCCGTTGGATTTCAGTTTGACCTTGCGGCCCACCTTTAAATACGGCAATTCTGTTTCTGGTACTGATGCCACCAATTCAAAGTAAGAGGTATTGATCATCGACCCGAGAAATTGACCGGGATTGACCATCGTTCCTGGATAAATATCCGCCTGAATGATTTCTCCCGAGAAGGGGGCGTAAATCTGGTAGTCCGACATGCTGGCCTCCAGGCTTTTAATGTTATAGTATAGTTGAAATAGATTCTTAGCCGCTACAAAATACTTTTCTTTATCGTTTTCCACCTCCGGCAAGGGCGGTGTTTCCGCTTCAATATCGAATTGGTCCAGGTACTGTTTCCAGCGAAGGTAAGAGGCCGGAAAATCCAATTTCAGATCGGGCATCACCAAAGTGATGGCATTGAGCAGGCCGCTCCGCATGGCATGAAGATTGTGCCGGGCCTTCCGGCGGTCGATGTCAAAAATCAACTCTCCTTTTTGCACGTACATGCCTTTTTTGATCACCTTCGACGTGTTGAGGAGCACCCCTGAAACGCTGGCGGAAAAATGGACTTGTTGAAAGGCCTTCAATCTTCCGTCCACAAAAACCTCATGGACAGCCGCTTCGGGTCGAAATTGCCGAACTTCCACCGAGCGCAGCTTTTCCGGTTGATTGCCCAGGGTTTCCAGGTCTTTCTTCTGCTTCCTTAAATACTGGTAGCCAACCATTCCGATCAGTAAGATGAAAAAGGTCAGTATACCAGAAATAAGCCATTTTCTCGTCCCCATTTAATGAATCTGTTTAGCCTGTAGTTGTTTGCCGCGGTTACCGTATATCAGTCAGTTCCAAAGCAACTTGCACAATTTCTTCCAGTGCGCGCTCCACGTGTTTCTTCTCTACGTAAGTATGCCCGATTACCATTCGGATAAGATAGACATCTTTGATCTTGGTGTGGGTCAGAAATATGTTGCCGCGTCGATTGATTCTTTCTAACAACCTTTTGTTCAATTGGTTTAGTTCGGAGTCGTCGTTCACTCCGGCCGGCCGATAGCGAAAACCGGTAAAATTCAGAGCGGGTGGTACTACGATTTCGAAATCTGACAATTGATCGATTTCTTCCGCAAAAAATTGATTGAGTTGGAGGTGTTCCCGCAATTTTTCCCGCAGACCGGTCAACCCGTAGCCCCGCATGACAAACCACAGCTTTAGGGCTCTAAACCGGCGTCCCAATTGAATGCCCCAATCCCGATAGTCATTCACCAAACCACGGGTATTTGTCTTCAGGTACTCAGGCAGGATATCGAAGGTCCGAATGAGTGACTCCGGATCCCTTACGAAGTACGCCGTACAATCAAAATTGGTGAACATCCATTTATGAGGATTGAAAACAAAACTGTCCACCTGCTGAATGCCTTCGATCATCCACCGATATTCGGGCAATAAAAGAATGGGGCCGGCGTAAGCAGCATCTACGTGCAGCCAAACCCGATATTTCTGACAGATGTCGGCAATTTCCTTAAGTGGATCGATGGCAACCGTACTGGTAGTACCCAAAGCCGCAACAACACAACACGGTTTCAAACCTTCTTCCAAATCCTTGGCAATCTGTGCTTCCAGTTGTCCCGGGATCATTCTCAATCCATCGTCGACTTCAATCTTCACCACATTATTCCGTCCGATTCCCGCAATCCCAACTCCTTTTTCGATGCTGGAGTGCGTTTGGGTCGAACAGTAAATGCGCAGGTTATCGGGTACTCCTTCGAAGTTCGATCTGAAATTGGTCACCCCCTCCCGGGCAGTGAGAATGGCCACCAGGGAAGCCGTCGAGGCAGTGTCCTGAATAACGCCTTCAAAATGACCTGGCAACCCCATAGCATCCCGCAGCCACTCCATCATGCGTTCTTCCAATTCGGCCGCCGCCGGAGAAGTCTCCCAGATCATACACTGCGCCCCAATGGCAGCGGTTACGAACTCCGCAAAGATGGATTCTACGGAATTGGTCGCCGGAAAATAAGCGTGGAAATTGGGATGTTGCCAATGCGTGATACCCGGCAAAATAATTTCCGTCAGGTCCTGTAGAATTTGTTGCATACCCTCCGGTTGTTCCGGAGCTTGCGGTGGAATCTGCTGGTAAATGTCTTTCGGTTGGACCTTTGATTTTACCGGATAGGCCGTAACGTCGTTCAAATAGTCATGTACCCAGTCGATGAAAGGACTGAGTTCCTTTTTAAAGTCTTTTGGTAATATCATGTGAAGCGAATCTGCGTGGAATACCAAAGTTAATAATAATTGATATCACTTCAGGTGGATGCTATCTTTTCGAGATAAGCAGGCAATTCGACTTTAAGAATACGCGACTTCCATCCCTTGCCCAGCACAAATCTGGCCAATAAACGATTGATGAACCCCTGGAAGCCTGAATGCGTAAAATCCAGTTGTGTCCCTCCGTTTACCGAGTTCAACTTAAAAACAACCATCGTATCTTTCATGGTACCCGCCGACCAGGAAAAAGCCAGTATCCGCCGATCTTCAATTTCGGTGATCTTACAATGAATGGTACCGTCAAAACCGGAAGTAGTGTCGGTAGTGAATTGAAATTCGTGGTTTAATATGGGTTCGATGTTGCAGGGCATTAACCATTGACTCATGGCCTCGCTGTCAGTTAATGCATGCCAAACCTTCTCAACAGGATAGTCGTAAAATTGCCGATGTATTATTTTTCCCTTCATAATGTACACTTTAAATATGGCAACAAAAGTAGGACAATCCTTCGTATCTTGAGCATTCAAACAAAACGAAAACAAATATGTACATTGTCCAATCTTACGGCTTTGCCGTTTTTTTGTGTTTCATCACGATGTTGTGTTGGGGCTCCTGGGCCAATACGCAAAAATTGGCAAGTAAATCCTGGCCCTTTCAACTGTTCTATTGGGACTATTCCATCGGCATCATATTATTGACTTTATTTTTTGGCCTGACCTTGGGATCTATGGGAGATTCGGGCCGTAGTTTCCTCACCGACCTCAGCCAGGGTAATTCAAATGCTATTTTTTATGCCTTCTTGGGCGGAGTAGTATTTAACATCGCCAATATTCTCATCGTCATCGCCATCGACATTGCCGGAATGGCCATTGCTTTTCCAGTGGGCATTGGTATTGCCCTCGTACAGGGAGTGATCGTCAATTACATCGGCGATCCGGTGGGCGATCCTTATTGGTTATTCGGGGGCGTAGGACTGGTTACTTTAGCCATCATCGTCGACGCCTTGGCTTACAGCAAGATGGGCACAACCGATCAAACCAGCAAAAAGAAAGGCATTGTAATCTCCATCATTGGTGGTATACTCATGGGTTTCTTTTACCGTTTTGTTGCCGACTCTATGGTCACGGACTTTGCCAATCCGGAAGCCGGGAAATTATCGCCTTATTCTGCACTCTTCATTTTTTCCATTGGACTCTTTCTTTCCAACTTCCTCTTCAACACCTTTGCAATGTATCGGCCCGTCTCCGGTGAAAAAACCACTTTCAAAGCCTATTTCACGGAGGGAAATACTAAATTGCATTTGATCGGTATTCTCGGCGGCGCCATCTGGGGAATGGGCATGTCGTTTAGCATCCTTGCTTCCGAACAGGCTGGTTATGCCATCTCTTATGGTCTGGGCCAGGGAGCCACTATGGTGGCCGCACTTTGGGGTGTCTTGATCTGGAAAGAATTCAAGGGAGCGCCGAAAATTGTGGATCGACTGATTGTCTTGATGTTTGTTTTGTTTGTTTTGGGCTTGGGCATGATTATTTATTCTCGGCTCTAGGATTAAGGATTCGGGTAACAAGTTCCAAGTTCGGGGTTTGAGGTTCGGGGTTGTGGTTAAGCTTTTAAAATATAAATATGAAACTGATTGTAGTTGGAAGTTCTAATACGGATATGGTGATCAAGGCAGATCGATTGCCCATGCCTGGTGAAACTATTCTGGGCAATGAATTTTTTATTGCGGCTGGCGGCAAAGGCGCCAACCAGGCGGTAGCCGCCGCTCGTTCGGGTGGCGAAGTAACCTTCATCGCCAAGGTTGGCGACGATCTTTTTGGTCGTCAGGCCATCGATGGATTTAAAAAGGACGGGATCAACACCGATCATATTTTTATTGATCCGGAAACACCTTCTGGCGTTGCGCAGATCATCGTTGATCAAAAAGGGGAAAACAGCATCGTCGTAGCTTCGGGCGCCAATATGAAGCTTTTTCCGGCGGACATCGAGACTTGTTGGCAGGTCTTTGAAGGAGCTGAGGCCGTGTTGATGCAGTTGGAAACCCCGGTTGCTACCATCGAACACATCGTTAAAAAGTTGAAAAACAGCGGCACGAAAGTAATTCTGAATCCGGCACCAGCCGCACAACTGAACGACGATTGCCTGGACGGACTCTTCCTAATTACACCAAATGAAACGGAAGCCGCCTTGTTGACCGGGATGAATACCGATGACGACGCCGGTCTGCTACAGGCTGGGCAAGCATTGCGTGACAAAGGAGTTCAGAATGTCATCATCACACTTGGTTCAAAAGGTAGCTTGTGGATATCTGAAGCCGGACAACGACTTTTTGAGAGTTATAAGGTCAAGGCTACCGATACCACCGCTGCCGGTGATGTTTTCAACGGAATTTTGACCGTCGGACTGGCCCAGGGGCATTCCATACCGGACGCCATCACCTACGCCAGTGCCGGCGCAGCGATCTCTGTCACCAGAAACGGCGCTCAGGATTCAGCTCCGACAAAAACCGAAATCGATGCATTCCTTCAATCTGCATAAAAACAAAAAAATGAACACTACCCTAAAACTTTGTACAACGCTGCTTTTGTCCTGCGCATTGATGACCAATTGCAACAATTCCGGCAAACCTTTGGCGGAAGAAGAGAAAGAAGCAGTGGAGCAACCCGATACACCAGACAAATACACGGTAATTTTCGATACCGACGCCAACAACGAATTGGATGATCAACACGCCCAAATCTATTTGTTATTCAACGGAAATGACTTCGTTGTAAAAGGCATAACGGTGAATGCGACTCATAGTGGTGGCGAAATTGCCAATCATTATCAGGAAGCTGAGCGAATCCTAAAGCTAAGTCAACTGGACGGTAAGGTCCCGCTTTATTCTGGTGCCAATGGCGATTTCGAAGAGATCAGAAACCGCATCTACGATGACGATTTTGACGGCAAAGCGGCGGTAGACTTCATCATTGAAGAAGCTCTGAACATCAAAGACCAGAAACTGGTACTGATTCCCGTGGGCAAATTGACCAATATAGCACTGGCACTGTTGAAACAACCTTCTATTGCTGAAAAAATCAGGATTGTGTGGTTGGGTTCCAATTATCCCAAACCCGGAGAGTACAATCAGGACAATGACATCCCTTCCATGAACTATGTCCTCTCCACCAAAGCACCATTCGAAATGGTGACCGTCCGCTACGAAGAACCTTCGGGAACAGCCGCCATTACCGTAACCCAGGCGCAAATCAATGAATCCATGCCCGGAAGAGGCCCCAGAATTGAAGACCCTATTACCGGAAGGCACGGAGGCACTTACCATACCTTCGGCGACTACTCCGTTAGCCTTTTCGAACACATCGACTACCACAGCGAGGCTCGTGAACGCGCTCTATTCGACGTGGCTGCTGTCGCAGTGATCAAGAATCCCGCCTGGGGAAAAGTACGTGAGCATCCCGCTCCTATCTATGAAGATTCGGTCTGGGTAGAACAACCGGAGAACGAGCGAAAAATCATGATTTGGGAAAATTTCGACAAGGAAAGCATCGTCCAAGACCTTTTCCACGCCCTGGATAATCCCGTATTGGTAACAACAAAATGACATTTATTCTGACTCGGACTCAGAATCAGCCTTGATCAGGCCCATTTTCGCAGCGCGTTTTTCCCAGTTCTGACGAGCCAGTCTTTGCATGTCTTCGGTGCTGTCCATTTCATCCACGATCTCAAGTCCTAGGAGGGTCTCGATCACGTCTTCAAGACTAATGACGCCGGCCATCCCGCCATAACTATCCACAACTAGGCTCAAGTGGCTTCGTTCGGACAACAAAGTATTGAAAACATCGCTAATTAATTGATCTTCCTGAATCACTTCGATGGGCAGTGCCAACTCCTTCAATTTCTTATTCTTCTCCCCCTTGATCAGGTGGATCAAAATCATATCTTTCAGCACGAAACCCGTAATATTGTCCTTAGAATCGCGATATACCGGAATGCGGGAAAAAGGCTGATTGGTATTTTTTTCGTAAAATTCCTGGACCGTTTGGTCTTCGGGGGCAGCCATTACGACTGTTCTCGGTGTCATAATGGAACGGGCCTCAATCACGTTGAAACGCATCAAATTTCGGATGATCTTCGACTCGCTGGCTTCAAAAATTCCATCTCGATGACCAATTTGTGCGATAGCTGTCAGATCTTCTCTACTTACTGCTTGTTCGTGGCCGGAGCCCTTAAGCCACTTGGTTATGACCTTACTCAGTGCCACAAATGGTGCCATGATCAACATAACGACTCGCATAGAACGCGCCGTAAAGGGCGCCAATAATTTCCATTTCGTTGCTCCCAAAGTTTTTGGAATGATCTCGGAAAGCACCAGGATCAGAAGGGTCATGACGGCACCAGCCACTGCTTCGGGAGTAAAAGGCATTTCCTGGCCAAACATGACGACCTTTTCTCCGTAGGTCTTCCCAACCATAGCTCCCACACCAATAGATCCTACCGTATGTGCAATGGTATTCAAAGAAAGAATGGCTGAAAGTGGGCGATCGATGTCCTTTTTCAAGTTTTCCAGGACGGTGCCGATCGGGCTACCTTCCGTCTTCTTGATTTCTACGTAGGAATTGGGAATACTCAGAAGAACCGCTTCCCAAATGGAACAAAGGAAGGAAAAAAGAATTGCGACAGTCGCAAATAAGAAGAGTAACATTGAGTTGTATTAAAGTTCTAGGATTCATAAATATAGTAATCTGTCAACACATTTGACCGAAGAAATCATTCGTGAACCCCCTAAATCTTCGAAGTATAGAAGCAATTTTTCGACGAAATGAGCTTGTCAAGCATCAACTTCTACCTCTTTTGCATCTGTAATGATAGAACAAAAAGTGATTTCGATGGTAAATATTATTCAACCTTTTTTCAGTTGTTTTGGAAATGCTGATCTGGTGGCGCGCCTGGGTAGCAATATGCTCATCATGGCATTTATCAGTACCGCCACCAGTGTCTATCTGGGGCAATTCATTAATTACCTGGAATATCTCGAACTGTTTAACACACTAGTGGGAATTGCACTGTCCGGGATGTTCCTATCCCTTATTTGCTCGGTGACAGGTATGATTAAGTTTCGGCCGCTAAAGTCCAGATTCGTTTTGTTATTCCTATTCAATCTTGCCTTTATGGGCATCTTTTGGACAATTGGCTGAGGAGGTTCTTTTCGGGCAATACTGATCAATGCTCCATTTTCTTGCGTAATTCAGCTCCGGTTTTTGCCACCTTCGAATATTGCCTTATATTTAAAACCGGATAAAAACAACGTTTCATGAATTCCGCAGATCTCATTGTTCCAAAGGTCAAAAACTACATTGAAGGTCGTTTTCTGGATGGTGATTTCCAGGTAATGGAGGTCATCAGCCCCATTGACGGCAGTACTATTTCATCGGCCCCACTTTCCAACCGCGCTGCCTTGGATGAAGCTGTCCAATCGTGTAAAGCGGCACTGCCCGATTGGTCGGGAAAAACAATTAAAGAGCGTGTTCAGGTCTTTTTCAAATTTCGGCAATTATTAGAAGCGAACATCGATGAGCTTTCCACCATCATACAATTGGAAAACGGCAAGACATTTGGCGAAGCGAAGGCCGAGGTATTGAAAGGTATTGAGTTGTGTGAATTTGCCTGTTCTCTACCCCAAATCCTCAACGATGAAATATTGGAAGTAAGCCGGGGGGTCGAATGCCGTACTTCCCACGTGCCGGTCGGTATTGTTGCTGCTATTACGCCGTTCAATTTCCCTTTGATGGTGCCGATGTGGAGCATTCCCAATGCGATTGCACTGGGTAACTGTATGATCCTAAAACCTTCCGAACAAGTGCCTTTAAGTGCGCAGAAGATTGCCGCTCTGTTTAAAGAAGCGGGCTTGCCGGATGGCGTTTTCAACATCGTCAATGGAGATCGACTGATCGTCGAAGCCATTTGCGACCATCCCGACATCGAGGCCATTTCCTTTGTGGGTTCTACCCGTGTGGCTAAAATCGTTTATCAGCGGGCGAGCGCCAACCTCAAGCGTTGTTTGGGGTTGGGGGGCGCCAAAAATCACCTGATCGTTTTGTCGGACGCCAATCCAGACATTTCAGCGGCCAATATTGCGGCGTCCATGTCGGGCTGTGCCGGCCAACGCTGTATGGCTGCTTCAGCCATGGTAGCCGTCGGGAAAGTTGATCATATCGTACAGCACATCTGTGACGAGGCACGCAAGATTGTACCCGGCCAAAACCTGGGAGCAGTGATCTCGAAAGAGGCCAAAGAACGGATCGAAGGATACATCACGGAAGCCGAAAACCTAGGCGCAAAGATCCTGTTGGATGGCCGGAATGCCACTGTTGAAGGAAAAAATAGCGGGTTTTACGTGGGGCCGACGGTCATCGACCACGTAACGCCGGATATGAAAATTGCCCAAGAGGAAGTCTTCGGTCCCGTACTTGCTATTATGCGCACGGATGACATTGATGAAGCCATAAGGATTGAAAACAACTCCAACTACGGTAATGCCTCCTCCGTATTTACGCAAAACGGAGGTTTGGCCAAGTACGTGACGGAACGAGTCAGTGCCGGAATGGTCGGCGTCAATATCGGCGTGCCGGTGCCACGAGAGCCTTTTTCGTTCGGCGGCTGGAATGAGTCCCGTTTTGGCGTCGGAGACATTACCGGAAAGAGTTCCATCCACTTTTGGACGAAATTGAAAAAGACAACGACCAAGTGGAATCCCGAAGCCTGGACCGACTGGATGAGCTAGATGAAGTCGTATAACCAACTTTATAGAGACGAATTATTGTTAAACGTCTTGCCGTTTTGGGAAGACCACTCCATCGATGTTCAACACGGCGGTTATTTCACCTGCCTTTTGCAGAAAGGGGAAGTGTACGACTCCGATAAGTTCATCTGGCTGCAAGCCCGGCAGGTATGGACCTTCGCCAAAATGTACAATCAAGTGGAACCCAAATCTACCTGGCTCCACATCGCGCGGCACGGAGCCGATTTTCTGGAAAAACACGGTCGGGCGCCGAATGGCGACTGGTATTTTTCCCTTGATCAAAAGGGACAACCATTGATCCAGCCCTATAATATATTTTCGGATTGTTTCGCAGCCATGGCCTTTGGGCAGTTATTTGAAGCCACGGGAGAAGAGCGCTACGCCCGGATCGCGAAGACGACCTTTGCAAGGATCCTGGAAAGACAGGATAACCCTAAGGGAGCATACAACAAGCATTTTTCCGGCACACGACCTTTGCGCAACTTTGCCCTCCCCATGATTCTCTGCAACTTGTCGTTAGAATTGGAAGCCCTGCTCCCAGTCGAACTGGTCGACCGCACCATTCGGCAATGCCTGCACGACGTCATGGAAGTTTTCTACAAACCGGAACGGGGCTTTATCCTCGAAAACGTCCGCCCGGACGGATCCACTTCCGATTCTTTTGACGGACGACTGCTCAATCCGGGGCACGGCATTGAAGCCATGTGGTTTATCATGGACCTGGGAAAACGACTGGACGACCACTCCATCATAGAAAGAGCTACTGCCATTACGCTGGAGACCCTCGACTACGCTTGGGATGAAAAATACGGTGGCATTTTCTATTTCCTGGACGCCCAGGGCCATCCGCCCCAGCAACTGGAATGGGACCAGAAACTATGGTGGGTACACCTGGAGACACTGGTCGCTTTACTCAAGGGTTACCAGTATACTGGAGCGCACATTTGCTGGCAACAATTCGAGAAAGTTCACCAGTATACCTGGAAAAACTTCAGAGATCCGGAATACGAATGGTACGGCTACCTCAATCGGCGTGGCGAGGTCCTTTTGCCGCTAAAAGGTGGTAAGTGGAAAGGTTGCTTCCACGTGCCTCGAGGCTTGCTCAAATGTTGGCAAGCACTTGAAGCCTTGGAGAAGTGATGCCGGCCTATTTGAAAGCCGGATGCCGATCCTCGGCCTTTCTTAAATCCGGTGCAAAGTATAAATGCGTTCGTATGGTCAATTTTTGGTTAAAAATATCTCCGTTTGCCAACTCTTGTCCCATGGAATACATAAGACCTGTAGCTAATGTCAGTTGAGGACTTAACATGTAACCAAAAGAAGCGTGGAGGCGCAAATCTTCCATGGGACTGTTCATAACTGCCTTCCCACTTTGCATAATTAGTTCCGCTTCCGGGGCAATGTAGAACACCCCTGGTCCCAATTTGGGCTTATTGATCGGCACCTTGAGATTCAACATGTATCGCCATCTATTTCTAAAGATGTAATCGTGATTTTCTCCAAATCCCTTTGACCAGCGATGTTCAATTCGAATCCGATGATAAAAATTTAGTCGCTCAAGTGGTACGGCAAAAAGGTATTCATGCCAAATCCGAAACTCAGGGACAGCGGAGTGTTCACCCTCCAAAATCTCGTTGGTATTGAAATTGACCCGTAAAACGCCCCCTAAACTCGCATTGAAGTTTTTGGAAAACGCATAGTTAAGGGCATGACGGTTGTAAATTTGGCCAATTTGGCCAGCGAAGGCAACATCCGCTCTTTCCTGAAATCGAAAGTGTGTTTGAGCAATCCAGGACAGCCGATCGGACAGTCGTATGTTCCCGTAGGTATTGATCCACAATCGGGAAACCGGCGTCTTAAAATAATGTTCTCCGGGTAATTTAAATTCTTGTCCTTGCCCCATCAACGTAGGCCCAAGAAAAAGCATTACCCATAGAAAAGAAACCCACTTCTTCGGGAGCGTGCCAAACTTCATGGTTAAATCCTCCTTACTCATACCTTAGTTTTTGATTATCTGTATTTGGGTCGTCTTTTTTCCAATAGCTTGATCCATCTTGGCAAAACGAGTCCCTGCTCGGCCGAAACACAAAAATTTCGAACAAGTCAATGCCCCGTTGCCTGCACACAGCAACAAGGGCTGAGCGGCTTGACAGCAGATATCATCAAGCACACAAAGACCGATTAACTAAGTGGTATTAGACAATGCAAAAAATACCCCATGCTCACTTCTAATCATGAGGCATATTTTATCCGATTGCCTAATAGTTAAAACTGGAGCCTAATGGCAAAAAGCCAGAAATCCTAGCGTGTTAAATATAGAATAAGCGTGAATACAGCGTGTTTTGTCTCCTTCGGCTTTGATCAAATGAATCTTTGATCATCACCACTGGGGCAAAGATAAGTCATATTTTCCAAACATGCTTTTTCTTATTAAAACTGCAATTACGAATAATATATTTACTATATTTACTGCAATTACGAATAATATAAAGGATGAAAAAGACAAAATTAGGGGAATTTGAAGAGTTGGTCTTGTTGACTGTCCTCGTACTCCAGGAGGGTGCTTACGGTGTCATGATCAAAAGCGAACTGGAGAATAGGCTGAACACGACCCTGAGTGTAGGCTCCGTCCAATCTGCCCTGAAAAGAATGGAGGAAAAGGGTTTTTTGACCTCTCGTTTTGGGGAAGCAACCGCCAAGAGGGGTGGGAAGCGAAAACGAATTTACACGACTACCCCGTATGCCCATAAAGTCCTTCAGGAACTAAAGGAAATAAGGGCTGGTTTCTGGTCAGCCATTCCCAAACTAAAGACGATATGACGCCCATGCATTCTGCCCATCCACCCAAATGGCCACTCCGGCTATTGCGCTTTTTCGTCAAAGAAGACTACCTGGAAGAAATAGAAGGAGATATGGAGGAATTGTTCCAGGATTACCAGATGCAACATCCGATTCACAAGGCAAAGCGGCTTTACACCTTTGGGGTATTGAGTCTCTTACGCCCGACGATCATAAAAGCTTCCTTTTTGACATTCACTACAACTGACTTTAATATGTTAGGACATCATTGGACTTTATTTATTCGGAATGCAAAGCGATTCAGGAGCACTTTTTTGATTAACCTCCTGGGGTTGTCAACTGGCTTAGCCGGTGCCATACTCATATTCTTTTGGATCAACGACGAGCGTCAAATCGATCGTTTCCACGAAAATGATGCGCGACTTTTCCAGGTCATGCAAAACTTCGAAGAAGGGGACGAAATCGTCACAGAACCCCATACCTCAGGCCTATTGGCCAGTGCCCTGGCAGAAGAAATACCGGAAGTAGAGGCCGCCGTTGCGGTAGCTGACCCGCTCTGGGGTGTGGAAGCAAAGGGAATTCTTTCGGTCGACGAGACTTTTCTAAAAGCGAAAGCCCTTTTCGTCGGCAGGGATTTCTTCAAATTGTTTTCCTTCCCCATGCTCGACGGCAACCCGGAACAGGCCCTGCACGATCAAAATCGCGTTTTAATATCGGAGGACCTGGCCCTAAAGTTATTCGACCGGACGGAAGATCTCGTGGGCAAAACCGTGGAGTGGAAACAACATCGACTATCCGGCCCCTATACGATCGGCGGGGTTTTCGCCAATTTACCGGATCAATCCACCCTTCGCTTCGACTTGTTGTTCCCCTATCAATTGATGTTTGCCGAGTTCAAGAGACTTCACCATTGGAACAACAGTGACCCCAGTACCTATTTGCTGTTAAGGGAGGGAACCGATCTCGAGCAATTCAATCAGAAGATTCAAAATTTCGGTCGTGATAAGTTTCGGTCGGAGACCGGCAATGATAACATCTCCGACATCGGTACCCTCTTTGCACAGAAGTACTCCGAACGCTACCTCAAAGGAAAATACGAAAACGGACAAATTGCGGGAGGGCGCATTGCTTACGTCCAATTGTTTGCCATTATCGCACTATTTCTGTTGGTCATTGCCTGCATCAATTTCATGAATCTTTCGACGGCCAGGGCATCGAGGAGACTGAAGGAAATCGGCATTAAAAAAGTGGTGGGCGCCAGCCGCAAGACCCTCATTCAGCAGTATTTCAGCGAATCCATTTTTGTGGCCTTCCTATCCCTCTTCATTGCCCTGTTGATAGCTTGGGCTTTACTGCCTCAATTCAATAGCATAACGGGCAAATCCTTGGCATTGAATTGGCAAACCAGATCTATTGTCGGTATTTTAGCGATCGGTCTCTTGACCGGCCTTTTTGCAGGTAGTTATCCGGCTTTGTACTTGTCTGCCTTTAAGCCAGTGGCCATCTTGAAGGGAAAAATCCACACTTCCATCGGGGAGATCTTGGCACGTAAAAGTTTGGTAGTCTTCCAGTTCACCATTTCGATCATCCTCATCGTCTCCGTACTGGTCGTCTACCGCCAAATTGCATTTGTCCATAACAAGAACCTGGGCTATAACCGAGACAATATCATCACCTTTACCGCCGAAGGCCGCTTAGAAGACCATTTGGACACCTTTTTCGACAACATCCGACAAATTCCCGGTGTTGTAGCGGCGTCCAGTTTTGGGCACAACCTGACGGGCGACTACGGCGGCACGACCGGCTTGCACTGGGAAGGTAAGAGCCCGGAAGAACGAATCGAATTCGGCAACCTGGAAGTCGATTACGGCCTAATCGATCTATTGGACTTTGAAATGCTCTCCGGTCGAACATTTTCCAGGGAATTTGCCAGCGATACCGCAGCGATCATTTTCAACGAATCGGCCATCAAAGCAATGGGACTGCAAGACCCCATTGGCAAATCCATTAAACTGTGGGGGGAAGATCGCCAAATCATTGGCGTGGCCAAAGATTTTCACTATTCCTCGCTGTACGAATCCGTAGGCCCCTGCTTCTTTCAATGTTATCCCAACCTCGACAATGTTCTCGTCAAAATCCAAGCGGGAAAAGAGGCCGACGTGATTGCCGGTATCCGCCACTTCTATCAATCCCAAAATCATGGTTTACCTTTTGAGTATCGTTTCCTTGATGAAGATTATCAAGAACTTTACGCATCGGAAAGAAGAGTCGCCATTCTTTCCAAGTACTTCGCAATCATCGCCATCGTTATTTCCTGCCTGGGGCTGTTCGGACTAGCCGCTTTTACAGCCGAGCGAAGACTGAAAGAAATCGGCATCCGCAAAATTCTCGGTTCAAGCAATCTCGACATCATCCGTTTATTGTCGAGCGACTTCACCAAGATGGTTGCCATTGCCATAGTCCTGGCACTTCCGGTCAGCTATTGGATCGCCGAGAATTGGCTGGCGGAATTTGCCTATAAAATAGAATTGCAGTGGTGGTTCTTTGCTGGGGCCGCTTTATTGACAATTCTGATCGCTTGGCTCACGGTGGGCTTGCAAACTTTTCGGGCGGCGCGGGTGCAACCGGTTCAATGCTTGAAGGATGAGTGAGAATTGGTAGGAATCGTTTGAGCAATTCGAACCAATGCATTCAAAAGTAAACGAAACCATCCATGATTTTTCGGGCTGTCCTAAAGGTACCGGCTTTCACCACTGTGAAATCTAATCCCTTACCTGCAACTTCAATTTGTACCGGCACAGCACCAAAAAGATGTTCAATCGTAATCCTTTCGGTTGGTTCGCCATTTACCCGAGCTATTTCTGAAGCAACTGTGCCGTGCGCCTTGCTCGCCACACCGATACAGACGGCACCGCTGACTGCATGGGTTGGATGTAAATATCGCGGCGTCAGGTATTGAGATTTGACGGCTCCTCCCCTCTCCGGTGGAGATAAAAGCCCTACCTTTGGCAATACCATCTCCGATACATCTCCCATTCCGGCCCGCTGTCCGGCTTCAAGTCTAATGTCCTCGATTTTGCGCATAAGTGCTTTTTCCCGCTCAAAAAACGCTCTGTCTTCCGTACCATTCAGTCCAAGGTCAGCAGCATTCAGATGTATCATTAGGTTCCCGGCATCAACGATGGACACGTCAATGTCCCTGATTCTTTCTTTTCGTTCTCCGGTTGGAAATAGCCGACCGGTCGCCCCTCCGGCAATATCAAAGAAGTTCATGAGGATAGGAGCCCCCTTTCCGGGCACGCCATCGATTCTAAAGTCTCCTTCAGTGTAATTTACCACTCTGCCGGGTGTCTGTACGACCATTTCGACCGTCGAATCCGTATTGAAGTTGTAGACCATAAGTTTGGTTTCACCTTCCGCCGCTTCTACCCAACCTTGTTCGATCGCAAATGGAGCTACTCCAGTCATCATATTACCGCAGGTTGGCTTGGTATCAACGATGGGTTTATCCATAATGACTTGGGCAAACAAATAGTCAACATCAATTCCAGGTCGCTCGGAGGGTTGTACCATCACCACCTTGCTGGTTACAAAAGCAGCTCCCCCTAATCCATCGATTTGTCGTTGATCCGGTGACCCCATGATCTTCAATAGTATCTGATTTCGTTGGACAACATCTTCGGGTAAATCCCTTAGATCCAAAAAGGGCCCGCGAGACGTGCCTGCACGCATAAAAGTGCAGGGTATTCTTTCTTGCATTAAATTCAATTAAAGAGGACTCCTTGTGGAAATTCCAAGTTTAGAAAATAACCAAAAGCCATTAACAGGATGACGCCTGATGCAGTCAACACAGCCGTTTTCAACCAACCTGTCTTGGCTTTTAAGGTGAAAAAAGAAATAAAAAAAACGATAATGGCAGGTATAAAGCCAATGAGCATACTCAATACATACAAACCGGTAATCCAAAGTATGGGTTCATACCACGGGGCCTTGAAGGTTCCTGCTTCAGCGGCTTGCTCGGCATCGAAAACGGCGGCATTTCCAGTCTGTTCTCGGTAGAAGATCCAGACCAGCCAAAACGCAAAAGGCAGAATGCCGAATGCAATGAACAACGGAAATACGCCTCCCAGAAAAGACTGCTGAAAACCATCGTAAATAGCAATGAGGACATAGGCCAATACGGCAATGGCAAATGACATTTGGGGTAACAGGCTGCCGGTTCGCTTATCACGTACCTTCGCCATCAACTCCGCATTTTCGTCGACCGTCCCCTTCCGGCTGTAATAAACAGAGATCAGTGAAAGTACCAAAATGATCAATACTCCCGGTCTCAAAAACATTTTCCAGCCATAAAACTGAACCGACATATTGAGATAGCTCTCGGCTTGTGTCGCCAATACAAATCCAATCAAAAACGCCGGTCGGGACCAGCCAAAGCGCTTCATAAAGGTACCGATCAGTCCGAATATCAGCAACATCCAAAGGTCGGCCATATCCTTGGTAGCCTGAAATGCAGCAAAACTAATGACCATGATCATAAAGGGCGCCAGCAAACTGAATTTAATGCGGGTCAATTTCGAAATTGGCCCCGCCAGAAAAAGGGATAGTCCTGCCCCCAGTACATTGGCAATGGCCAAAGACCAGATGATGGTATAGGTCAGATCGATATCGGTAGTGATCATCGAAGGGCCCGCCTCGATACCGATCAAAACCATCCCACCTAAAAATACGGCCATTGAACCCGAACCGGGAATGCCAAACAGCAGAGTGGGCATCAAAGCGCCCCCCTCCTTGGCATTGTTGGCCGACTCCGGTGCAATGACGCCCCGGATATCTCCTTTCCCAAATTGAGATTTATCTTTTGTGGTTTGAACGACATGCCCGTACGCGATCCAGTCCACCACACTCCCTCCCATACCAGGAATCGCCCCGACAATCGTACCAATGCCGGCACACCGCAATGCCAGCCATTTATGCTGGATCAGGTCTTTGACGCCCGGCAACCAACCACCTTTACCCAGTTCCGCCCCTTCCGCTATGGCCGTATCTTTTCGGAACAATTCGGAAATCTCAGGAAAAGCAAAGATGGACAAAGCAATGACGACCAGCGGCAAACCATCGTACAAATAATCCACTCCAAAGATCATACGGTATTCTCCAGTGCCTGGCGCCGCCCCGATCGAGCCGATTAACAAGCCAAAGCCACAGGCTACAATACCCTTCACCAGACTCTTTCCGGAAAGCGAACCAACCATCGATAACCCGAATATAGCCAGCATAAAAAGTTCTGCCGAACCAAACAACAAAATCATCGGCCGGGCAATCTGAACAAAAAACGTGAGGATGATGGCTCCGAATAGCCCACCGAGTAAAGAAGAAGAAAAAGCTGCCGCCAAGGCCCGCGAAGCCTGCCCTTTTTTGGCCAAAGCAAATCCATCCAGTACGGTAGCCTGACTCGAGCTGGAACCCGGAATGCCCATCAAAACGGAAGTAAAAGTCGCAGAGGTAGGAATCACTGCCACCAAACCGATCAAAGTAGCCAATGCCGGCACTTCGTCCATGCCGTACAGGAAGGGAAGTAAGAGCGATAGACCGGCAATGCCCCCTAAGCCGGGAAAGACGCCGATCATCAACCCCAGTAAAACCCCTAATATCAAATAGGCAAAATTGGCCGGATCAAACAACGTTTGCAAAGCCTGCAAGACTAGATCGAGCATGTGAAGTGGTTTTCGCTTATATATTCAAGTCATATTTCTTGCGCAGCCAGTTTTTCATAAACTCTTTTTCGGCTGCTCCGACATTGGTTGCCAGATCAAAGATCTTCTTCGCCTGCTTTCCGATGGATTGCTCATACAGGCCCAATGCCTTTACTTTTGTTCTTCGATATTCGGGATCCTGTTTCATTCTTGTAATCGCTTCCTGGTAAAGCGCTACAATTTCATCCGGTGTTTCATTGGGTGTCAGCAACAACTTCATTCCTCCAAAACCCGCCGCCATGAAGGCAAACCAGGTATCCCATTCGATGCCCGACCGGTTGAAACCAAATTGTTCGTACACTTCCCCAAAATGGGGCAAGTCGGGAAAACTGGGATCGCGAATCAGCCGACCGTTTTCATCCAAAGCTCCAAAACTAAAGAGTGGGATCGCTTCTCCCCTTTCCACGAGTGGTACGACGTTTTTCAGATACGCCGCCGACGTCTGATAGTCAATTAGTACTTCTCCCCTTTCGAAAGCCAATCGACCGGCTCCGCGCCCCCGAAAACCAAAAACGGCCTGAACGTCCAATTGTAATAAATCGAAAGAAAACATGGGTACGATATCGAGCGAGGTAGGACCTTGACTTGCATATTTTAGTGGAACATCTTTTAATTTGGCCAATTCCGCAGCCGATTGGATGTCCAACGAAGGAGAGCAATAAACCACGCCTCCCGTGGGATAAGACATGATCGGCTTGTATTTTTTGTAGTCGTATCGAACCCGGGGATCATCCAACAGATAAGGCATTTGCGTCGTACCCGATGTTCCCAGGATCATAATACCGTCTGGCTTGGAACGGTCG
>JANQRV010000197.1 GCA_028284395.1 Saprospiraceae bacterium | reverse complement strand
CATCGCCTGTTTTATGGGATGTTGAAAAATTAATTTTATTCGGAAGAAACCCCAGATAAACTCTGCACTTCCAATATTTCAAAATGCTAAAGTCGAGCTAAGAGTGTGCAGAATTAATGGTGTGAACACATCGAATTGGGTTCCCTAATTCCCTTTTGTTTCTAAGAACATCAAATGAACGATTAGTTTAGGAAGAGTTATGCATAAGAACATCTTTGGCTGGTGGATATTTATATTCCTATTTGCAGGCAAATTGATATACGCCCAAAATCAACCAATTACGGTCGTCATGCCGGATACAGCAGTCCTCGCCGGCGATACGCTTGTCTTCCCGGTAACAGTGTCGGACTTCGAAAAAGTGGTGAGTCTACAGTTTTCTATGAAATGGGATGCTGAAGTCATTGAATTTGTTGCGTTCGAACGCGTTGATTTAAACAATATCGAAGCGGGCGTCACACAAGCAGCCAATGGCTCCTTGCGCATTTCCTGGTTCCCGCAAAGTGGAGAGTCTGAAACCCTGCCGGATTTAAGTACCCTATTTTTACTAAAGTTCCTTCCCAAAGGCGAAGTAGGCGATCAGACTCCGGTTGAAATCACCAACCAACCCATCGCCATACAGGTAGTGAAAGCCTCGGACATTCCGGGCGTCTTCAATTTTGTTGCCCTGGAAGATGGCACAGGGTCGGTTACGATCATTGACGGAGCAGGTGAAATAAGACTTAGCTTTGTCAAAGGCAACAACGATTGCGCGGGGGATGAAGATGGTTTCATCGATCTGCGAATCCAATCTGGTGGCGCCCCTTATACCGTACAATGGCAAGGACCGGAAGGTTTCTCATCCACAGAAGAAGATATTTTTGGCTTAAAATCAGGTGATTACGAATTAATTGTTAGAGATGCCTTGGGGGAGATCGCCATCCAGGACGTTTTCACGGTCCGTGAACCCGAACCGGCTTTGGAGATCGAAGACATCCGTCTTGAACATGCCGACTGTTCCAAGCCGAATGGCACCGCGACCATTTTTGGCGAAGGCGGCGTTCCTCCGTACCGATTTGACATTGGCGACGGACCATCTTTCGATCGGACCTTTCTTTCCTTGGCCGCAACAAATTATACGGTTACCATCACTGATGCTACCGGTTGTACCGCTTCAAGCACTTTCGAAATTCTCAACGAAGGCGCTCTTTCCGTCAGCCTGGGCGACGATCAAACCATTTGTGAAGGTACCAGCACGACCTTAACTGCCGGTAATTTCTCCTCCTATCGTTGGTCCAATGGATCAGCAGCCCGCTCAATTAGCGTCGACATGGCCGGTTCCTATTCATTGACTGTGACAGACCAAAATGGATGTTCTGCTTCAGATACTGTTGTCATCAATCAGATCGATGCTTTTAAGTTGGATTTTGAAGAGGAAAACTTAATGATTTGCCCCGGTGCTCAAACACAATTGTCGGTCTCGGGAGCAGATTCATACCGCTGGATCGATACTTCAAGAACACTGAGCAATACCAATGTCCGAAACCCAATTGCTCGACCGCGGTTTACCTCAGCTTACCAGGTGATTGCTGCCGGCAACTGCGGGGCAGACACGGCTACATTCATTGTCACGGTCAATGAGCCGGAAGGATCGGCGGGTCCGGATACTTGTATTTCTCGTGGCGAAAGGACAACTTTTGCCGCAAGTGGAGGAGTTTCCTATCGATGGCTTCCGAATAAGTACCCGGTTAGCAATCCTGCTATTGCCGACCCGGTAGCCCGACCAGAAGAAACCAGTACCTATATGGTGGTCATAACCGATCGCAACGGATGTGAATCTACGGAATCGGTAGAGGTATTTGTAGCCGACCCTGCGAGAGTCATTGAAACTAGGGAAGGCTTGAGCATTTGTGAAGGAGAGACACAGGTTTTGACCGGTGGTTCCTGGGATTCTTACCGCTGGTCGACCGGATCGACAGAACGAACCATTGAAATTACAACCCCGGGGGATTATAGCCTGACCGTGTCAAGCAATGAGGGTTGTGTCTTATCAGAAACCATCACGGTAGAGAAAACCAATAATTTTGAGTTGCCGGTAGATGAGGAAAGTCTGATCATTTGCCCCACAACTTCCATTGAACTGGAACCGGGAAGTGCAGAAACCTATGAGTGGATAGATACTTCCGGAACGCTAAGCCAAACGAATGTTGCCAATCCCATTGCCAAGCCACAGTATCCAACGACCTATCAGGTGATTGCCACTTCCAGCTGTGGGGTGGACACCGCCACGTTCAACATTGCCTTATATAACGTTGATGTGTCAGTGGGTCCCGATACTTGCATTGGTTTTGGCCAAGATGTTCAGCTCTCTGCACAGGGAGGTGTTTCTTACAATTGGCTGCCCCATGATTTTCCAGTCAGTGATCCTAACTCCGCCAGGCCAACCGCCCAACCGGAGTCTACTACTACCTACACGGTAGAGATCATCGATCAAAATGGCTGCAGCAGCAATGAGACGGTACAAGTTGCGGTCGCCTCCGCCAGTGAAGTAGTGATCAACTCGCAGGATAAAGTCAGCCTGTGCCGTGATGAAACGAAAATTCTCGCCGGTGGCGATTTCGAGACCTACCTTTGGTCGACCGGATCGACAGATCGGGCCATAGAGGTCAATGCTGCCGGTGAATATACGCTGACCGTTACCAATAGTGAAGGGTGCATTCTTTCTAAATCGGTTTTAGTCGAAGAGATCGATGTATTCCAATTAAACGTAGAAATCGAAGATTTAGTCATATGCCCGGATACTGAAATTGAGTTAGCGGTAGAAGGAGCAGATACTTACGAATGGATCGACACTTCAGGGACCCTTAGTCAGATCAATGTTGCGGCACCGATTGCCAAGCCTGATTATTTTACGGTCTATCAGGTCGTTGGAACGACCAACTGCGGTATTGACACCGCCACCTTCTTTGTGGATATCTACGAAGTAGATGTTTCGGCCGGTCCTGATACTTGCATCGGTAATGGAGTCGAGTTGGAATTGGGTGCATCAGGTGGAGCATCATACAATTGGCTTCCCAACAATTATCCGGTAAGCGACCCGAATATTGCCAACCCATTCGTCCAACCCGAAGAAACGACAACTTATAGTGTTCTAATTACGGACGAAAACGGATGTCAGATACTCGACTCCCTCCAGGTAATCACCATTACCGATCCGGAAGATGTCAGAATGATCAATCTGATCACGCCAAATGGAGATGGGAAAAACGACATACTCGAATTTCCCGGCATCACTAAGTTTGGTACCAATACCTTGCGGGTCTACAATCGATGGGGAGACCTGGTCTTTCAAAAAGTGAACTACATGAGTGACGAAGAACGCTTTGATGGCAGCTTTAAGGGAGAGGACCTACCGGTTGGAAATTATTATTATGTATTATCTTTCCGGACTAAACAGTTTAAGCAAACCTTAACGCTCGTAAGAGAATAAATGGCTAAAAAAATGAAGAATCTATTTTTATTACTGGTAATATTCATTTTGGCAAGTTGTGCCAAAGGCTCCGGCGGCAGTTATGAGCCCATTGGTCTTAGGAAGCTCTCGGAAGAAGAAATGCTGGAAAGAGTCCAAAACAAAAGATTCCAGCAACAACCGGTTGGAGTAGTTTTCAAGACACCCGAAGGAGACATCATCACACCGGAAAGGCTGAAGGGTTTCAATCAGGTTGATTTTTTTGGGGATCAGTACGTGGATGGCAATGGAGTCCTGAAAGAAGTTGTGATCAGAAAGGCAACATCCTCCGACCGCAAAATTATGGAACGCCTAAAGGAAGCCACCGCTAAAGCCTTGGAAGAAGTTGCGCAGGAAGGCAATGAACTCTCTCCAACGATTGTACCTGGTGGTGGTTCGCCTGAAGTAGAGTTGGGAGGTAATTAATTTCAATATTGACTAAGCAATTTTCATGAAGCTTATTTTTACGGTTATTACAATATTTGGTTGTGTCCTATTTGCCCGTGCTCAACAGGTTCCCGATAGAAATTATTTTCGTGGTATGAGTTTCATCTGGAACCCTGCCATGACGGGAGACGGCCAATATTGGGAAACCTTTGCCAATTATCGACGACAATGGCTTGGTTTTGAGGGTGCGCCGCGAACTTCGAGTATTGGTATCCACTACCCTTTTGTGGATTTTAATATGGGATTGGGCGGTTTTTTCATCCACGATTATACCGCTCCAATCCGAAATACCACGGTAGGCGGGACTTACTCCTATCAGTTTGAGTTGGGGCTATTCAAGAACGACCGCTTGGCACTTGGTATCATGGGCTTTGCTTCTCAATTTCTGATTGATGCCGTTGAAATAGATGTCGTTGATCCCGATGATGTTTTGATTCCGGTCGGAGAAAGTGCTCAATTTACTTTTAATGCAGGAGGGGGATTCTATTACGTATCTCATTCCAATAACAATTCTCGCTACGACCGCAGTTACTTTTTCTTTGGTGCCGCAGCCAATCAGGCCCTACCCAGTGATTTGATTTTCTCCGATTCCGATGAACCGACCAACTACAAAAGGTCTATTCATGCCAATGCTACACTGGGGGGTCGGATCATCAACGATGAATTTTTCATCGAACCATACATTTGGGTAAATTACGCTGCCCCCAATATTTTTAATACCAATGTGGGTTTCAATGCAGAGGTTTACAGTACGCTGTGGGGAGGTTTGAACTACTCCACCAATGAGACCTTCTCCATTCAGGCTGGATACATTATTGCCGATGGTCTGCTAACCGACGAGAGTACACTCAGAATCGGTACCATTGCTACACTGAGTCTCGGTACTTTAGGGAAACCGAGAGGTATCAGTTATGAATTTATTCTGGCTTATCGCTTCGATCTTTAAATGGGTGAGTCATTTCCTGCTCAACCGTTATCAAAGGCCTGTTTTGCAATGCGGTACAACCAATACGTTACTCCCAGAACGACAATTAAGCCCGGGAGGCTTCCCAAT
>JANQRV010000182.1 GCA_028284395.1 Saprospiraceae bacterium | reverse complement strand
CGACTCGGGTAGAGTCGACAAATACGGTCGGAGCAAATGGACCGGTACCTTGTTTGACGGATGTTTGAAATGGATAACTGGTTTCAGAAGTAATGTGGGTATAGTTTACACTCAAGACAATACCCTTCAGGAACGATGGAAGAAACCAGAAATGGGTTTGCCAATCGAGTTCGAATCCTCGTACGGTCGAGGTGGCATCCAGATTAATCCAGGTATCGATGGTAGTTTGTTGCGTTTGGGTTAAGTCGAACCGATCATTGACCGATTCCGGGTCTTTACTTCTAAAACTCGATGTAACGATCAAATTGTCGATCTCCTTGTAGAAAAACCCGGCAGTAAACAATCCGAGACGGTTTCTGAAGATCGAGGCATAGATATCATAGTTCTGCGACAGTGCCGGTTGCAGCGTGGTATTCCCCAGTTGCAAATTAGGTCCGCTGTAGGAATCGTAATATATATAAGGTGAAATAGCCCGGTAATCCGGGTATATGATACTCCTGGTACTGGCCAAACGAACGTCTAACCAATCAGTAGGTTTTACACGGATGTGCAGCTGCGGAAACCAGTTTTTTCCATCGATGGCATCTTCTTCCACCCCTTCATTCCTAAAATCTTCGGGATTAGGTCCAAATCTCTCCGTAAAGAATGAATTGTAACCGAACCTGAAGTTTTCGTATCGAATGCCGGGGAATAGTGTCACATACTTGCCTACATTTATCTCAGCCATGGTATAAAATGCCAAGAGATCTCTTTCGTAGTCGTAATCATACTGGGCCGATCCTCTCACATCATTTGGATAGTAGCCGCTCATTACCGCTAAATCTTCATAACGATTCATCTTCGCGATATCGGCCTTGTAGAAGAATTGATTAATGCCCTCGTTACCAGAAAGAAATTCACCCACATCATAGGTCGGATCTTCAAACAAAAAAGCCCTGATCCCAAGGTTTTGATCGAGGTTTTCCAGCCCAAGATCTGTCCACAGGGAATCTTTCAATACTCTGACAAATTGCTCACCAATGAAATTTCTGTCCGGTTGGCTGAAATTTTGGGTTTCATCATTATTCCTGGTGTTACGAATGTATTTGGCCCCAAATTTTAATTTGCCGGAAACATTCTTTGAAAAACTAAAGGGAACATTAATATTGAGCATGGCCTCCTGTGCGGCTTCCGTCACATCCCTTTCTAATGTGTTAAACCTGGTCACCCTTTTCGCATTCGGCCCCTGAATAATCTCGGCTGCATTTAACAACTCACTGGGCGTTGCTTTGAGTGGATCTGCCAGTGTTGGTGTCGTAAAACCGGATTCGTTCTGTGCAATTGCGACATTCATTCTCAAATCGCCCGGAGAGCGCTGCTTTGAAATCGAATTGGAGACCGAGAAATCCACACTAAATGAAGAAAATTTGAACTCCCCCTGAAGCGCATTGCTAAGTACGGTATTGCTCAGCTCCCGATCCGCTGCAAACGCCGACCATTGATTCCCAATAAGCCCCAGCGAATTTTGTTGTTCTACCTGTTCTTGAGCAAGATTACTGATGAAATTATTCAGAATGATCGACCCCTTTGCAAATTGATAGTCGAGAACCAATCCACCTCCGGTTCTTTGTCGGTCGGTAACTCGATCACTAATGCTTACTCGATTGAGGTCGATCGGAATAAAACCATCTTCCAGTACCGCCTCTTCATTCAATGCATATCCGACGCTGAGCACATCGGAATTTCTATTGAAGTTATCCAAATAACCAGAAACCTGAACCCCAAGTTTGTTGTTAAAAAAACGATTGCTAAGCAAACCGTTTACCCGGTAGTTCCCGTAAGTATCCGCCAAGGAACCATAACCCGCTTGCATACCAAAATTACCGCGCAACCCTTCCTGAGCCCCACCAATTTTGAGATTCACCGTCCCACCTACCGCATCTGCATCCATATCCGCCGTCAACGCCTTGGTCACCTCAATTCCGCTGAGTATGTTCGGGGCTATCATGTTCAGATCCACACTACGATCATTACGGTCGGTTGACTGCATACGCACTCCATTCACCATCGTTACATTGTATTGTGGCGATATCCCACGGATGGCAACCTTCTGCCCCTCTCCCCCACTTCTGATTAAAGACAGGCCGGGCAGCCTCGCTACGGACTCGGCAGCATTCACATCCGGAACATCTTGGATTCGATCTGATGAAACAACATTCTTGATGGTATTGGAAGCCAATTGCTCGTTAATTGCAGCCATCTGTCCGGAGGCCTGGGCCGACACGACCACCTCTTCGCCCGTAACAGCGGCGTAATCTAATTCAATGGTTACTTCTTGAGATTTGCCCGCCACAATAGTAACAGGGATCGTTTGGTCTAAGTAGCCAACGTAGGTGGCAATCAAATTATAATCTCCGGCAGGAATCTGAAGAATGGTGAATTCACCTTCATCATTGGTTGAGGTCCCAAGACTTGTTCCTTCCAATTGGACATTCGCAAAAAGCAGCTTTTCGCCAGAGGCCTTATCAACGACTGTTCCTGAAATACTGCCGGATCCTTGTGCGCCAACGGAGAGAATCCCTAAAAAAAATACTATGAATACTAAACCTAGAAGAGCAACGAATGATGTAGATAATGATGTCTCGATGTTTGATTGAACCATATTTTTCCCATGTAGGTGTTAATACTATTTCTCTATTTAATTATTTGTCAGTCGTCAATACATTCAAAACAGAACCTATCGTGAGCGGATTTTCCTGTCAAAAACTTCATTGAACCCAGGGCGTATTCGATCAGGATCCGAGTTTGAGTAAAAGTCTTATGTATTGCTTATGCTGTTGAATCAGCCCGGAATTGGACCTGATTGAAGGCGTCTGAGCGGCTCATACTAATGATGTTAATCCGCTGGTTACTGAATATTTCAAGGGTAGTGTTAGCAGCTACTCTTTTGTAACCCGCAACAAAGGAATATTCGAAAAAGTAATTTTGATGTTATAAGTGACATGGAAAAACAATCGACACTATTTATCTGGTTGAGCTAATATTATGTCTGTCTTTAATTATGTACTACATATCAACATATCACTAAATTAGGAAGAAATCGGATGTATGCAAAAAAATCGCTGAATATTTTGGAATGTGCTGGCAACTTCAGAGAGTTATTACCCGCCAATCGTCACCACGAGATACAAGAAACCTAAAATGAGAACTACCATGAGCCAAGAAAAAAGGAATCCTCCCCAGTCAAGTTTACCCCATTTGTAAAATTCCAGTTCGCTATTCTTAAATAGCAGTATCTGCTCCGTCAGGGTAGTATCGGCCATTCTTTCTGATAGGAGTTTTTGATCGGCCACGGGGCCATCGGGATGCACCGGCGTGCGCATTTTGACAAAAAAACCTTTTAGCTGAGCATGTTCATCTCTTTTGGTCGAAAGGGCAACCAGAATAAGAATGAAAAAGGGAAGAAGGAGCCGGATCAGCAATCTTATGGTTTCATTCAAAGCATAGGGATTCTCCGCCAGTCGAAAGCCAAGCTCGTCCAGGAGCAACAGTTCCAGATAAAGATGGCCGCTGCCGAATACGCTCCCCTGTTCGTCTGTTTTCAGCCCTCTGGACCAGAATATCGACCTTTTAGGCAGCATAAAGGTTTTGACGATCTGATCCCCGGCCTCGATTACCGGAGGTTTGGGCGT
>JANQRV010000123.1 GCA_028284395.1 Saprospiraceae bacterium | reverse complement strand
ATTGGGCGGGGCCATGATGCCAACTTCGTTTAGTTTGTGGTAGTCAACACGAACGTCTTTGGCGTGAATGTGAAATAATTTATCCGCAAAATTGCGCATGGGAGCCAGGTAATCCATGTGTTGCCAAATCATGTGTGAGGGGTCGTAATTCAATCCGAAGTGGTCGCTGGGAATAGCGTCGAACATTTTCTGCCAAATGGCCGGAGATGTGGCCAGATTCTTACCGCCGGGCCATTCGTCATTGGTAAAAAGCATGGGGCAATTCTCGATCCCGATCTTAACGTCATGTGCTTTCGCTTCCCGGAGAATATCGGTCCAAACCTCCAAGAATCGGGGCCAATTATCTTCTACCGACTTGGTATGGTCGCGGCCAACAAAGGTATTTACCTGAGGGATGCCCAGTAAGGCAGCCGCTTTAATTACTTTCTTGATGTGGTTGATGTATACCGGAGCCGCTTCCGGGTCGGCGACCAGTGGATTGGGGTAATAACCTAATCCACTAATCCGGATCCCCGATGCATCCATCAACTTTTTTACACTTTCTACCTCATTTTCAGAGAAGCCTTCCGCATCAATGTGGGTTACTCCCGCATATCTTCTCGTTGCTTTTCCCTTCGGCCAGCACATAACTTCGACGCAATCGTAGCCGATTTCCGAAGCTGTTTGAAGAACTTCTTCCAGCGTCAGGTCTGGTAGAATAGCGGATACAAATCCTAGTTGCATGATTCAAATGTTTTCAGATTCAACAAAAATTAAGAGGAGATACTTACCCAGCGCTCTTCCCGGTGACTTTGCAGGATGGCATCACAAAGGACTACTTCTTTGTGGCCGTCCAAAAAGGTGGGGTACAGGGCTTTTTCCGATGGTGTATTGTGCAAGATCGCATCGTAGAAAGCCCGGAAACACTGCTTAAAAGTAGAGGGGTAACCTTCGTTGTGTCCACCTGGATAATTGATGTAGTGTCCAGCAATATCCGACGTCAATGAAGGATCCTTGAATAGTATTTCGTTGCTGCGATCCCGATGACCGATCAGTAGCTCATTTGGACGTTCGCTATCCCAGGTCAAGGATTGCTTGGCGCCGGCGATTTCGTAGCGCAGGGCATTTTTGCGACCGGCGGTCACCTGGGAAACCCACAGCAGTCCCCTTTGTCCGGTCGTAAACCGGAATAAAATGCTTCCACAATCATCGGTGGTAATGGGTACTTCTACGGTTTCTTGTACTTCATTGCCTTTTCCGGAGAAAGTAGCAATTTCTCCCACCGGTCGTTTTCGGATGGGATGAACCGTTTTAAGATCGGCAAAAACTTCGGCGACTTCCAATCCGGAGATGAAAGTGATGAGGTCAATCCAGTGGGTGCCAATGTCAGATACGGCCCGGAGTTCGCCGCCTTGTTCGGCTAAAACCCGCCAGTTGTAATCGGTGTCATACAACAGCCAATCTTGTACATAGCTACCCCGGATGGTTAACACGTCGCCTAGATCTCCCCGTTTTATTCTCTGATGTGCTTCGATGTTAAGCGGATAATAGCGGATATTGTAGGTAGTGGCGGCAACCAGGCCGGTACTCTTTGCCAATTCGGCCAATTCCTTGGTTTGTTCGGCATCCATGGCCAAAGGTTTTTCACACATGACGTGTTTACCGGCCAGGAGCGCCTTT
The DNA here is from genome assembly GCA_028284395.1 of Saprospiraceae bacterium. Lineage (GTDB taxonomy): Bacteria > Bacteroidota > Bacteroidia > Chitinophagales > Saprospiraceae > JANQRV01. The sequence goes on along the minus strand of JANQRV010000123.1, from coordinate 5,529 downwards.
TTACTCATGTCGTAATGCAAGACGTTTGGAACGGCCAAATGAACGGCGTCTACTTGTTCGTCCGCTAAAATAGCTTCGAAGGAATCGTAAGCTTTTTCAAGACCAAGTGCCATTCGTGATTGTTCGGATTTCTTCGGAGAGCTTCCCAGAATGCCTTTGACTCTTACGCCAAGGCGTTGTAGTCCTTCAACGTGGACTGGCCCTATGAAGCCGGTGCCGGCCACTGCGGCCGTTAGATGGTGGTGCATGTCGTTGGTATTAGTGATTTTTCGCCGCTTCAAGATAGTAAAAGCGCGCCATGGTTGCAAAACCGAAGCGCGCAATTGTGAAAGGAGTATTTTGGGTTTATAATCTGCTGAGGACGATTTTGCCGGCAGCTTGATACGAATCGTCTTCGACCTTGACAAAGTAGGTTCCGGAGGGAAAATTGGCCAGGTTAATTTCCATTTTACCCGGTTGAGGGTCCTTTATCTTCATTAATACTTTGCCAACGGCATCGGTCAAGAATAGATGTTGGACGGGGTTTTCGATCGTAACGAAGGAAATACCGGTCGTGGGATTGGGGTAGCAGGTCAATTTGTTTTCAGGATCTTTGGCGGAATCGTCTCTTATCGGATCTTTCAAAGCAATGGATTGGTCGCAGGAATGCTTTGAGGAAAACTGCTTGATCAATCGGATCAATAGATCATTAAACTTTTCAACGTCATAAGAATCGGTAGTAGGTTCGAGGTGCGGATTACCAATGCCACTGTGGTCCGTCAGGAATACATAGGTGCCATTGGTGGCAAGGGCGAGGCTCCGCACCAGGAATTCAGTACTTTTATCAATGCCACTCCCGGAAACGGGAATGATGCGTATGCCCGAACCAGCTGCCATTGCAGTGAGCTTTTGCATTTTGGCTATGGTCTCCTTGTCTTGGTGAGGTGGCGCATCCATTACCAGGAACAGCAGACGCGCTACGGCCTGACTGCTCCAGTTCATTTCCTCTATGGCCACTTCCAGCGCTTTGTCCATAGCTTCAGGATAGTCTCCGCCACCGGAAGCCGTTTGTTCTTTGATGAATTGGAGGGTAGGGGCGAGCTCGGCGGAAAAATCTTGTTTTCGGGTAAGGTAATCATCTTCCTTGTCGCGGTAAAAAACACTGCCCAGGTTGACCTGGAGATTTTGCTGATCGAACTGGACCGATTGGATAATGTCTTCCAACTCTTTTTGTAGATAGGAAATTTCATCTCCCATCGACCCGGTTGCATCGACGACAAAAAGTACATCCAGATGGTTTGGGGGCTGACAGGCTGCCTCTAACTTCAGGTGATTAATTCCCTCCTTAAAAGGTTTTAGATCACTTATTTCATAAGCTTTACCGTCGAAAAGAATGCGGGCGGTAAATTGGTCGCTGCGCCGGGAGGGACCATCCAGGAACATATTGGACCAAAGTTCGGCTTTGCCCAAATTGTCCGTTCTGCCGGTCCAGATTTCAGTGTTCTTGTGATAGAGCTTTACGGAAGCATCGATCACCGGGTATCCATCATGGGTCATCAATTGTACCGTGAATCGGCCACTGGGATCGATTGCCCAGATTTTCCGAAAGGATTGTAAGTCGGTATCGATGATGTCTCCCCATAATTCCCACTTGCTGAAATCGTGGATCTCCCCGGCAGTTAGTGTGCCGGGATTGATTTGTGATTGCAAATCATCACTCATGGCTGTACTTTTGTCGACCCGGTCGAGAGCGATTCGAAGTTCGGCCTTTGGAGCAGCAATCGAATGGGTGACGATCCCCTTACCTTTTCTATATCTACCGGTTTTCTTCTTTTTAGATCTGGCTTTGCGACTGGCACTCTCTACGACAATCTCATGGAGTGCTTCGCTGCCAGGCTGCAAGATAAAATCGATCAATACGGTGCTATCGGCCTCGGCGTAGACCTCTTTTTGCATGGTCTGGAACCCCGTGTAAGCGGCCATTAATTGCCTCTTGCCGGGAGGTACCTCCAGCCGAAATTGGCCGTCGATATCAGTCGCCGTTCCATTAGTGGTGCCGACTACCAGCATGCTGACACCGATTAATGCATTTCCGGCATCGTCGGTGACCTTGCCTTGGATGATCGCTTGTCCGGCAAGGGGAACATATGAAAAAGAGAAAGAGAAAAGGAGGAAAAGGAAAACTGGCGTTTTGAGTCGATCCATATCTTAGGTTTTAATTACAGAAATCGTATCTCCTTAGAGATGCATTCAAGGAGGCAATTACACAAATGGCTGGCGATTAATTCTGATGAATTACGGCCGGACGGCAAAGCTTTGACTCGTATAAGGAGAACGGCGGCTTGATTGCAAAAGCGGCCTGGCCGAATTGGAGATACGACGTTTTGTCGGCTACTGGCCCGGTACTGCTATCCGGATGACGGGCTAGAGCTTCTGAATCATTTTGGCTTGCCGAAAGTCCTTGCTAATGACTTGGAAGATGTAGGTGCCGGCGGAGAGGTCGCTCGTGGTGACCCAGACTTTATGTTGTCCGGCGCGATATTTGCCCTGAATGACGGTGCGGATTTTACGGCCCTGAATGTCGAGAATTTCCACGGACAGGTGTTCTCCTAAAGACTCAAAAGTGACGAGGACGTCCGCCAATATCGGATTGGGGTTGACAGAAACCCACGATTTGCCCACTTCCGTAAGACCATTGCTACTGGTAACGGCATTGCAAGCGGATGGGTGAACGACGGGTAAGCTGTCAAAATCATTCAGAAGAGAGGTGCGGATATCCGAAGCGTCGACACACAGCCATTGTTCGAGCACGGAGCCATAAATCTGACGAAAATCGTATTGATATTCCAGATTGTCCTCATAGGTTAAGGCACCGTGGATGTTGTAATCCGTCCCCATCAGTCCGGCGTCGACCAGGTTGCCGAAGAAAAACATGGGGCCGGCGGCACCGTGGTCGGTCCCTCTACTGGCATTGGAGACAATTCGACGGCCGAACTCCGAAAAGGTCATACCCAATACTCGATCTTGAATACCCAACAATTCGATGTCTTTCATAAAAGCGACAATGGCCTCATCCAGTTCCCGGAGCAAGTTAGCGTGTTCCCCCTTCGTCGGGTCATCGGCGGCGACCTGATTGGAATGGGTGTCAAAACCGTCTATTTCCACTTTGTAAATGGGCGTCTTCATCCCCCCGGCAATCAACCGGGCTACGATCTTTAATTGTTGCGCCAGGGATGTGTCGGGATAATCTCCCTGGGAGCTGATCTTGTCAGCGGCTTCTTTCATGGCCTTGCCGTAGACCTGTGAATGCTTTCGGATCAGCTTAACGTGTGCCAATCGATTGCCATAGAGCGTATCGGGCAGATCTTGCGGGTCGTCCTCTACCAATTCGTAGAAGTCGCTTTCTCCCTGCAAAACGACGCTCATATTGGTTAGGGGCCCCTGAAAAAGGAGTGAATTGGCGTAGCCCATCTCTATCGAAAGTGGATCGGGCATGGCTTGATTGGGATATTCTTCCGGAAAATTGGGGTAGGCGACATTCAGGTAGCGGCCAAGCCAACCGGAACCCACCAATTGATCCGCATCGGAGCCGGACATCCAAATGTCGGTAGAACGGAAATGGGAGTAATTCTGGTCCGGATAACCAACTCCCCGAATGATCTTCAATTTACCCTCTTTGTAGAACTCTTGTAGTCCGGGCAAAGAAGGATGCAATCCGACTTCCGTTCCGGGCAGCCGCAGCAGCTGATTTTGGGGCAGGAAAACATGGGGACGCAGTCGACTCAGCGCGGAAAGCTGGTTTAACGGCACAACGGTATTGAGCCCATCATTACCACCACCCAGGTAGATGACGACCAGCACGTGGTCGTTATCGGGATTGATGGGAAGTAAGGCATTGAGCGGGGCGTAACCAGCTTTAGCCATCGCGGCATTTCCAAATAGCGCGGTTCCGGCTGCAATATGAGCGGATTTATGTAAGAAGTCTCTTCTTTTCATAATGATGAGGATTGCTGATGGAGGTTAGTAAAGTTGGTTGTAAGGTAATTGGAAGAGGGTGATATAGAAATACCGCAGCCGTTTCTCGACGATTTCCTTCAACATGTCATCTCCCGGGTTATTGACGTGATCCAGCCAAGCCACGGTCCAGTAAGAGTCGGTGGCCTGACCGGACAGCAGGATGCTTTTCAAATTCGACTTCAGCTCTTCTTCGACGGGTTTGGCAAAATGCAGTTGAAGGACTTCTTCGATCAATGCATTGGGATCGGCGGGATCTTCGAGTTGACGGGTATAACCGATAAAGTCCCAATAGACCCGATGGTTGGGTGTCCACAATCCCCACGATGTCAAAGCATCGCTGACGCGGATCCGTTCGATCAGGGTATGGGTCGTGATCCATAATTTGTCGTAGGAAGGGATTTGGTAATAAGCGGGCCAGCCGGAAACGTTTGGCGGGTCCGTGAGGGAGTACCCCATGTTTTGGAGTCGCCAGTAGAGGGAAAGATGGGCGTAGTATTCTTCATCGAGGGGGTCGCCGCCTTCGGGTAATGAGATGCCGGCTGCCCTCCAAAAGCCAAACAGTTGATCGGCTGGGCTTTTGATCATGGCACCCCGGAATTGTTCTTCATAGAAGTGGGCACTGCTGAACAGTGCTTTCAAAACGGGCTTGATTTCGTAATTGGAAGCCCGGAAAAGTTCGGCGAGCGGTTCGATAAAATTGACCTCTGTTTCGTCTGTGATCTCGCTATGAATGAAGAATTGGTGTAGTTTTCGACAGATGAATTTGGCACATTCGGGGTGTTCAACGATCATGTCGATGAGTTGATCTTTTTCATTGGCGCCATTTTCCCCTTCCTGCCCACTGATGGTCTTATTGCTGTAGAAGCCGGAAAATTGCTTGTCGGAGGTCTCGTGCCGATACATTCTAAAGAGACTTTCTCCGGGGATGTCGCTGAATCGGATGCTGTCCCATTTGACGGTCCAACCGGTCAATACCCGGGCTGCTGCCTGCACATCTTCTTCGGTAAATTTAGCATTCGGGCCTTTGCCGATACAATACAACTCCTGCAGTTCCCGGGCAAAATTTTCATCCGGTGCCTCTTTCACATTTTCGCTTCCATTCAAATAATAAAGCATGTGGGGATGAATGGTGATTTCCTTGATGATGGATTTGAAGTTGTCGTATGAGCGCTCCCAGAGGAAAGTGAAGTACTGGTAAGCCAGCTTTGCAATGTAGACTTCGTTTACTTCATTGGCGAAGTGATTTTGCCAAAAAAGCACCATCTTATAGTGTAGTTTTGGCTGCTGATTCAGCATTGTTTTTACGAGCCAAATGCGCAGAGAAGAAAGGCGCCCCCAAGTTATGTCACCACCATTTTCCTGACTTTGCAGGTAACCGGGGCGGGCGTAGATCCACGTCTCTCCTTTGGAAACTTCCGCATCCGGATATTCGACCTGGTAATTATTGACCGGTGGTGGCGGCAACTCTACCGGAGCAAGCAGAGCGTCGACCGCCTGATCTATTGTATAACCTTGAAATTCGCTGAGGTTTTC
>JANQRV010000108.1 GCA_028284395.1 Saprospiraceae bacterium | reverse complement strand
GACCCCGCCTCGACGGTCGTGGAGTATGGAGAAGCGCTTTTGGCAGCCAATGAACCCAACTTTGATCGGACGGCCAATCTGGAAGGTTTGCGCACCTTGCACGAAGTAAAACTGGGCAACCTGAAAACGGCTACCAAGTACGTTTATCGGGTAAAGAGTGTACTGGAAAACGGCCAGGAACTCATCAGCGATGTATCTACTTTTCGCACCGCCGTAAAAAAAGAAGACGCCTACTTTTTTGCGCTCGTAGGCGATTCGCAATACAATCGGAAAACTCCTTGGGCCTGGGGCAAGATCGCCCAAAAAGTTTGGGAAGAACGTCCCCATTTTATCATTCATGCCGGGGACCTGGTAGACATTGGGACCAAAAAATCAGATTGGACCGATCACTTCTTTCCCAATGGTCATGTGGCCATGAGCCGCTATCCGATGTATACTGTTCTTGGGAATCACGAACAAGATGCCCAATTGTACTACGATTATATGGTCAATCCAGCTCCCGAATACTATTACACCTTTAACTACGGCAATGCGCAATTTTTTATGATCGATACCAATAAGGACGTGCATGAAGGGTCGGAACAATACGATTGGCTGGAATGGGCCCTGGCAAAATCTACCGCCGAGTGGAAGTTTGTTGTTCATCACCATCCTCCGTATTCTACCGAGGAAAACGACCATGGGGATACGTATAAAGGAGCTTCTTCGTACGGCACCAAAGCGCGCGATCTGACGCCGTTGTACGATGCTTACGGCGTCGATTTCTGCCTCTTTGGGCATACGCATGTTTACGAACGCACCTGGCCGTTGTTCAACAACCGGATCAATTTAAAAGATGGCGTTGTCTACATCAATTCCGGTGGAGCAGGAGGGGGGCTGGAAGACTTTGACCCCACCCGGTCCTGGTTTACCCAGGAATTGCAAACCGGCCACCACTACTGTACTTTTGCCATCTTTAAGAATCGATTGGTGTTTAAGGCCATTAGCCACGACGGAAAGTTGTTCGATACTTTTCAGATGGAGAAAGACGGCGACGACCGCAGCACCTCCATGGTCCAGCCTCCGGCACCGCATTTTCAGGTTAAGCGACTCCTTTTTCAGGATCAAACAACCGTTGGTTTATCTACACTGGAGCCTGCCCATGAAGTTTATTATACTTTAGACGGCACCGATCCCGATCGGCAATCAACCCTTTATGAAGAGCCGCTAACCATTGAAAAAACCTGCACCTTGAAAGCCAGGGTATTTTCAAGGGAGGGCAAAGCCAGTCGCATCGTTCAACGCCAATTTACGCAAATGGATCCGCTGCCGGCTACCGAAGGTATCGCGACAACGGCGGGGCTGGAATATCGATATTATGAGGGCAGTTGGGATTTTTTACCGGATTTTAGCAAATTGCCCGTCGTAAAAACCGGTGTCCTATCCACCGTCAATGAATCTAAGGTCGATCATCGGGAAGACGAATTTGGACTGGTACTGGAAGGATATTTAGAAGTGCCCACTACGGATACCTATACCCTGTATACGCGCTCGGACGATGGATCGCGGCTTTACATCGACGGGCAAATGGTCGTTGACAGTGACGGAAACCACGGAGCGTTTTGGGAATATGGCACCACTATATTGGAAAAAGGAAAACACCGGTTGCGGATCGAATATTTCGAAGGGAGTGGCAGCCATATGTTGCGAGCGGGCATCGTAGATCCGGTCTTGGGCAAGGTGCCTTTTCGCCCAGGGCAATTGAGTCATTGACGGGGCTGCCCTAGTCTTTCTTCTTCCGCATCGCATCGCGAATTTTCGAGGCACTTTCATAATCTTCTTTTGCGAGAACTTGCTTCAGCAGTTGTTCTAGCTCTTCCATGGAGTAGTCGGAAAGGTTGCCTCGTTTATTGGTAAAGGCCTTGCTGGGGCTTTCCAGGACAACGCCGGCGCTTTTCATGATTTCTTCGGTAGTGAAGATCGGGCAAGCAAAGCGCACCGCCATCGAAATGGCGTCGGAAGAGCGGGCGTCGATCATTAACTGATTGCCGTCGGCCTTTTGGATCACGAGAGTAGCATGGAAAATACCGCCTTGGATTTCTGAAATAATGACTTCGGTGATTAGAGCTTCCAACTGTTCGAGGGTTGTCTTAAACAGGTCGTGGGTTAGAGGCCGATTGGTCTTCATCCGTTCGAGGGCTACGGCAATCGCTTGAGCTTCGAAAGGGCCAATGATGATTGGTAATCTTCGGAACCCTTTTTGCTCCTCTAAGACCAGAACGTAATTGTCCTTGTTAGACTCGCTTCTTGCCAGTGCTATGATGTTTAGTTCAATTTTTTTCATGGAGTTGCATGTCCATTTTGATAAAATTACAAAGTTCTTCGACATTGTTGAAAGGAGCGATGACTTGTTGTTGGTACATTAATTTGAACAACTGGTCGCTTTCGATCTCAATGGCGTAACCCTGTTCTAAGTCAAAAGTGGCTCCCTCCATTCGCAAAATCTGAATGTCAAAATGTTGAAGTGCGAATCGCAAAAAATCTGCTACATCATACTCTTCCATGATTTCATTAGATTAAATTTTCAACCACCACATAACTGCCGTAGCCGATGCACAACACTGAAGAAGTCAATATGAGGAATAAGTGGGTATTTTGGTGGGTACTCATTCGCTTGGAAAAAGGTAGATTGAAAATACCTGCGGCTATCAACATACCCAGTACTGATCCCAACCCAAAAATGATGAGATACAAGATGCTTTCAACCGTACTTTCGATCTTGGTCATGACCAATAAAATCAAAGCACCACTGCCGGCGAGTCCGTGGACCAAACCGACACCATAGGCCAGATGATGCCCGTTGACGTGATCGAAGTCCTGGTGACCGTCGTTTATCCGATAGAAATATCGATAGAGCCGGAAGCATCCCAGTGCAATCAACATCAGGCCTACGAATGCTTCCAGATAGCCAAAATAACCATTGAGGAAAGTAGCTTTGCCGACGATCATTAACAGACCGATTAAGAGAATGGTCGAGGTGTGCCCCAACCCCCAGTAGATGCCATCTTTGATCGCTAGTGGCAAGGAGTTTCGTTTGGTGACGATGTTGCTGACCGCCACGAGGTGATCCGCTTCAAAAGCGTGACTAAAACCTACGACCGCCGCAAATAATAATGGCAAGGATGATTCCACACAGATTGATTTAGAAGTTCAATTGATTGATCACGATGCGGTGATTACCGGTATCGGCCACCACCATAGTCTTGTTTTCGATGCAGGTCTGGAAGGGCCAGTAGAGGCTATCTTCCGTGGTCCAGATCGTATTCTTATTTTCGCTACCGGTATTGAAATCGTCTTGCCCCAAGACATTGTCGGCTTTCTGGTTGTGTTCGGTGGGGAGCTGTGCATACCAGCACAAGCGACTGTTACCGGTATCGGCTACCCATAAGCCGTCGTGGTAGAAGCAGGTATCGTAGCACCAGTTGAGGGTATTGGCTTTGGGAAACCAGCCAAATTGATTTTGACCATTGCCGTCAAAGGAGGCTTGCCCGATAATAACACCGGCCTTTTGTTCGAAAGCCTTTTGCCAGTTGTCCCACAAAAGTACCCGATAATACTGCGTATCCGTAACGGATAAAACACCATTGGGACTGACCTTCACGGAGTAAGGCCAGATGGGATCTTCCGGATCGTAATCGCGTTCTGTAAAGTTGGGTTTGCCTATGACACCGTCGGCTGCAGTAAAGTTTTCTCTGGGGATGTGGTCGTAATGGAGAATCCTCCGATTACCGGTATCGGCGATCCACAGCTGTTGGCCGTCGGAAAAAACGCCGTAGGGCCAGTTCAGCGACTGTGCGGAAGGGGGATGACCGATGCCCTGTACATTAGGGTCGTTGGAAGTGAAATTGGGTTGCCCGACCACCACATCTGCTGCTTGTCCATCCTCGGTGGGCATGGTCAGCCATATGAGTACTCGGTGATTCCACGCATCAGCCACGATCAAACGATGGCCGTCTGACCAGATTCCGGATGGATAGAATAGACTGGAAGCGCTTACTTTGCCACTGGCATTGCGGCCGGTTCCCTCAGAAGCAGATTGTCCCAGCGTTACTGCTGGCTGGGCGTATTCGCCGTCCGGCAGTTGATCCCAGATGAAGAGGCGATTTTGGGCCGTATCCGCCACGAAAAGTCGGCCATCGGCCAGGGCGACACCCCGGGGGGCGAGTAACGGACTGTCTGCAGCTCCCTTAAAAATCGAAGTCCTTTCGACAAGCGTTTTGAGGTCTGTTGTTTTTGTCGTATCTACAGGGTTCATCAGATGAATTTAGACGTTTAGCTTAGCAAATGCGTGGTAATTGTTCGCCGACCAACATATTGACTACCCGCTTCCCACCGATGCCGCTGGTGAGCACGACCTGTCGGGGATGTTCGACAACGATTTCTCCAATTAAGGCTGCCTGTTGGCAGGCTTCGAAAGTCCGGAGGTGCTGGATCAGGTCATCCGCTACTTCGGCGTCTACAATTGCTATGAAAACGCCTTCATTGGCTACGTACAGCGGGTCTAATCCCAACATTTCGCACGCGCCCGCTACCTGGTCGATGACGGGAAGCTGCCGTTGCGCAATGTCAATGCCGAGCTCCGTATCGCGAGCAATTTCAGTTAGTACGGTTGCCACGCCACCCCGGGTTGGGTCGCGTAGTAGGTGTACCTGTTCGCCAAAGTGATCCAAAAGATTTCGGACAATGTGATGCAGAGGACGGGTGTCGCTTTGAATGGCCGTTTCAAATTCGAGTCCTTCCCGAACCGACATAATGGCGATTCCATGGGTGGCGATGCTGTTGCTTACAATCACCTTGTCGCCGGGTTGTACGCCCTGGACATTGATGTTGGCTTTGGGATGCAACTGGCCCAGTCCGGTCGTATTGATAAAAATCTGATCCCCCTTGCCCTTTTCCACGACTTTGGTATCGCCCGTCACAATTTGCACGTCGGCTTCTTCACAAGCTAGTTTGATCGAAATCAGTATTTCCCAGAAGTCTTTCATGGCCAATCCTTCTTCAATGATGAAGCTCAGAGAGAGATGTTGTGGGATCGCACCACACATTGCCAAATCATTAACGGTACCATTGACTGCCAACTCGCCAATATTACCTCCCGGAAAAAAGATCGGATCAATGACAAAACTATCCGTGGTGAAGGCGGTCGGTCCCGTTAGATTCAGGACGGCGCCGTCGTGGCGTTTGTCCAGCAAGTCATTCTGTAGCAACTTAAAAACCCCCTGGTCCAGTAGTCGGTTGGTGAGTAGCCCCCCGCTTCCATGGCCCAGTGTTATGACGTCGCTGTCCAGCTTGGGCATTGGGCACTGGAGTTGCATTTTGATCCTCTTCTCGGTCCGTGTTGCGGTTTTCATTGAACTTTGAACTTTTGTGGCTGCTATACGATTTGTTCTTCCAATCGATTGACCATGTCAGAAAAATGATAATAGGCTGCACAAGCTCCTTCGGAACTGACCATTGGAGCGCCCAACGGATTTTCCGGTTTGCATTTATTGCCAAAATTGGGGCATTCCACCGGCTTTTTGATTCCTTTCATGATAGCCCCCGCAATACACTCCGCATTCTCCGGAGCTTCTGCAATGGAGACATCGTATTTTTTGTTCGCATCATAGGCTGCATATTTGTCTTGGACTTCATAACCACTTGCCGGGATGATGTCCATGCCACGCCACATGCGATCCGTGACTTCAAAAACTTCGTATACAGTTTCGATGGCTTTGGGATTTCCTTTTTCGCGCACCATGCGGGTGTATTGGTTTTCCAATTTTGCCTGCCCCTTTTCCAATTGTTGTACGGTCATCAGGATCCCTTGTAGCAAATCGATGGGTTCGAAACCGGTGACTACAATGGGTACTTGAAACTGATCGACGATCGGATAGTATTCTTCCAAGCCCATAATGGTGCAGACGTGGCCGGCAGCCAGAAATCCTTGTATGTGACATTCCGGATCGCTCAGGAGAGCTTCAATGGCCGGTGGGACCAGAACGTGAGAGGCCAGAATAGAATAATTCTTTAACCCCAGGCGATGGGCATGGACAACCGACAGGGCATTGGCCGGAGCGGTCGTTTCAAAACCAACGGCAAAAAAGGCCACCTCTTTGTCTGGGTTCTGCTGAGCAATATTGACTGCTTCGAGTGGCGAATACAGGATGCGGATGTCGGCTCCGTTGGCTTTGGCCTCCAACAGGCTTTTTTCGGATCCGGGTACCCTTAGCATATCGCCGAAAGAGCAAAGTATCACACCCTTTTCTTCGGCCAGATGAACCGCCTTGTCAATAAGGCTGAGCGGTGTCACGCAGACCGGACATCCGGGCCCGTGTACCATATTGATTTCCTCGGGCAGCATCGAAAGGATACCGTTTTTGACCAAGCTGTGGGTTTGACCGCCACAAACTTCCATGATGGTCCACGGACGGGTCACTGTCTTTTTGATCTCTTCGAGGTAGCGCCGGGCGACTTCGGGGTCTCGATATTCGGTTAGAAACTTCATGGTGCAGGCTTTTTAATTGGCGTAATGTTCTTTGTCCGGCAAGAATTTACTGATATTAAGTTCTTCCTCTACTTCTCCCATTTCTTCGAGATAGCGGAAAGTCTTTTTGGCTTCTTCTTCATCGACGATGCTGATGGCAACGCCTACATGTACCAAAACGTAATCCTCTACCTTGGCTTGGGGCACCATTTCAAGACTTGCTTCTTTGATGATGCCTCCGAAAGAGACCCTGGCCATCCGGACCAAGCCGTCGAATTTTGTTTCGATGCTTTGAATCTTACCGGGAATTGCTAAACACATGGATCTGAGATTGTTGAGTGTTAATAATAGGTTTCTTATACTGTTGGATCTGGTGGCAGACCATTTGTCCAAATGATACGTTTTCGTCGTTGGGTGGAAGCTCGCGATGAAAATAGAGATCGAAGTCCTCACCCAGGTGGTGCCCGGCCAGATCGACCAATAAACCGTTTTGGAAGACGCCGCCAGAAAAGGCGATCTTGCGCACTTTCATTCTATGTGCTACCGCTTTGATCGATGTGATCAAGGTTAAATGGAACCTGGCGGCGACCAGGGCGCGTTCCGTGCCGCAGTGCAGATCGGCGAGGAGTTCGGTGAGCAGGGCCTTGGTTGGGATCGGCCCGGCTTCCATTTCATCTCCCAGGTAGCTCTGTCGAACTTGACCGAGCCCATGTTGCCGATAATAGTCGGTGGCCAGGGCTTCGAGTTGAATGGCGGCCTGCCCTTCGAAGCTTTGGCGGTCGGCAATGCCGAGCAAAGCTGCTACCGCATCGAAGAGGCGGCCGACACTCGAGGTTTGAAGTTGGTTTTGTTTGGCTAACAATTGTTGATATAGATTCCACTCTATGGTGGTAAACTTTTCTTCCAGATCAGATGCCATCCCGGATAGGCCTTGACAAGCAGATAGAGCCGAAATTCTGGGTTCTTTTGCCATCTTATCCCCCAGGATGTGATCGAAGTAATCAAAGTGACTAAAGCGCTGCATGGCATATTGTCCATAACGAAAAAACTCTCCTCCCCAAATCTGATGATCATCGCCCAGTCCGGTTCCATCCCAAATGACTCCCATAACTGGTGATTCAGAGTGGAGTAAGTCGTTTTCTCCCAGCACTGCACCAAAATGAGCCATGTGATGTTGGTATTGGTGAATAGGAATGCGATGCTTCTCAGCCAGTGCTTGCGCAAAATGGGTAGCAGGATATTCGGGATGTAGATCGGCTACAACCAGATCCGGAACAAAGTCCAGCAGATTGGAAAAGTGTTCGACGGTATGGCGAAAGTGTTGTTGACTTTCGTAATTATCCAGGTCACCCAGGTATTGACTGATATAGGTATTCTTTTGGTGTAATAGGGCGAAAGTACTCTTCAAGTGGGCGCCGGCCGCGAGGATCGATTGGTCGGTCCAGGTCAAGGTGGGATTGATGTAGGTCGGGGCGAGGCCACGCGAACGACGAATGACAATCCGGTGTTCTTTAAATGTGGAATACCTGATTACGCTATCGTCCTGGGGCACGGCAATTGTCCGATTGTTTCCCAAGATCAGATCGGCTAATTTCGCGAGGTCCTCGTGGGCTTTGTCGTCTTCAAAAACAATCGGTGAATTACTGATGTTACCACTGGTGGCAATGATTGGTCGGCCGAATTTTTGCAATAGGATCTCGTACAAAGGGGTATAGGGTAGCATCGCTCCGATTTGACGAAGCCCAGGTGCCACTTCCGGGGCTAATTTGGAAGGCTGGACCGATTGCTTTAGGTCCAGCAGGAGAATGGCGGCCACCGGATATTGCATTTCCCGCTTTTCTGATGAACGTACGATCAATTGTGCTTCCATGCTCGCCAGATCAGGGAATAAAACCGCAAATGGTTTTCGGGGACGATGCTTTCTTCTTCTGAGTTCCGCGGCAGCCCGACGGTTGGCGGCATCACAAGTGAGTAGGTATCCCCCGATTCCTTTGATGGCCACAATTTGACCCAATTCCCAACGTCTTACTACTTCATCGATGATCACCTCCGAGGGTCGATGGTCGCCTCCTTGTTCTAATTCTTCTAACTGTAGTTGGATGGCGCATGCCGGGCATGAATTCGTTTGAGAGTAGTAGCGCCGGTCGGTAGGGGCTTCGTATTCTTTTTTACATTCGGCACAGGGCAAAAAGGGATGCATGGTGGTTGTGGGCCGGTCATAGGGCACCCGCTCCAGGATGGAGAAGCGCGGACCACACTTGGTGCAGGTTGTGAATGGATAGAGAAACCTCCGATTACCGGCGGCCATGATTTCTTCCCTGCAGTCGGGGCAGAGGGCGATGTCTGGTGTCAGTAATAAGCCCGTCGTTCCCCGGTTTTGGCTGTGGACGATCCGGAAATTGGGAAAGTTTTTCTGTTCCGCCCGCGACAATCGATGACCGGTAATTCTGGCAATAGATGGAGCGCTACTTAAAATCTCCCGGTAAAAGGCTTCCGCTTCAACGGGCAAAGCATTGAACTCAATATGGACGCCGTCATTGGAATTGTTCACCCAGCCCGTTAGCTGTCTTTCCCGAGCCAGTGTGAACACCAGTGGTCTGAAACCAACGCCTTGTACCTGGCCTTCGATATGTAGGTGCCAGGTATTCATTAAGCGGGAACCTGGCTTTGTGTTTGCTGCTTTTCTTTGACTTTTGTCAACAGCCAATCACACCATGCATCAATACCCGTTTGTTGTAAACTGGATATTTCCAGTACTTTGATGTTGGGGTTGATGTCGCGGGCATCCGTTACCACGGCATCTACTGAAAAAGGAAGGTAGGGGAGGAGATCTACTTTGGATACCAATAACATTTCGCTGGTGAGAAACATGCGGGGATATTTCTTTGGTTTGTCGTCTCCTTCGGTCGTGGCGATGAGCGTAACCCGATAGTCTTCTCCCAGGTCAAAAGAAGCCGGACAGACAAGATTGCCGACATTTTCAACGATCAATAACTCTACGCCTTCGAGGTCCATTTGCTCCATGGCCTGCCAAACCATTTGTGCTTCGAGGTGACAGATGCCACCGGTCACGATCTGAAGGGCGTCGGCTCCGGCATCCCGAAGTCGATCGGCATCCCGCTCTGTTTCCAGGTCGCCTACCAGGATTTTCATGTTGACCTGGTCGCCAATCCGGCGGGCAGTCTCCTGTAGCAGGGTCGTTTTTCCGCTACCGGCAGAAGAGGTGATATTGATGAGTAGGGTTTGCTGTTCGGCCATGCGCTTCCGTATAGTCTCAGCCACAAAGTCATTGGCTTTTAACAAGTGCATGGTGGTATTGTCGCAGGTAACGCTGCCCCTGGCTGCTTTTGAAGATTTCTGAATCTGGTCCATTTTGATTTACATTACTTTAGACAACTTTAATGAGAAGATGTGACTCCCATGGAAGTCACGGGATTCTTGGACAATATAGGAAGTTGGATTGGATTGGAAAAGAATTACCAGTCTTTAGAAAATATTTTCTAATTGGTTTCGGCTTCCAAAAAATGAACTTGATGGATCAGTAATTCTGTTCCCTTCACAACATTGTTATTGGGTTTGCCACAGCTGGCGCAAACGAACTTATAGTTTTCGATGGTCGAATTCGTCCGGCAATCCGGGCAATGGACTTCGATGGGAATAACCTCGATGTTGAGTTTTACCCGTTGAAACTTTTCTTCGGCGGTCGTCACGGCTTCCAATGCATTTTGCATTAGGACGGGTTCTACATTAGAGAGCAATCCCACCTTTAGATCAATAGCACTAATGAGAAGTAGGTCTTGCTTGGGGAATTCCTCTTCCAGCGTTCGGAAAATATTTCTGATCAGTGAAATCTCGTGCATGGACAGCTATTGGTTGACGGTTTGTTTGAGTTCGTGCAGCAAATCCAAGTGCTTTTGTGCCTCTTGGATCATATCGGGTTGATCGACTAAGGTTAGGACTTCATTTGCCTTGTTGACCATGTCCTGGTAACGTTCGTGATTGAAGGTGTCCGTGCTGTTGCCGACATTCCAACTTGTTTCCAGAAAATTGAGTAACGTAATGGCACGCTCTACCGGTAAATTTGGTGCCCGAACCTGTAATGCCTCTCCATAGTAGAAAAGGGCTTTTTCGTAATTGTCGGAATGAATGGCCGGAGGAAATTTGTTGAGCGCGTTGCCGAAGTTGTTGCAAATCATCCCATATTCGTAGGGAAAAGCGTCTTTTGTATAATAATTCAATGCTTCCTGGAAGGAGGCTGAGGCTACGCCAGCCCAAATGCCCCGCTTCTTGTTATCGGCGGGCATCTCAGCGTACAAAACGGCCAGATTATGATGGATTTCGGCAAATACTTCGGGAGCAACATCTTGACGAAATACTTTGAGCGCTTCTTGATAGGCCTCTACCGCCGGTTTGTAGAACTGTGGATTTCCGTTCTGTGCCCAGGTGTAGAGCAGCGTTCCTTTCCGCAATTGGGCATTGCCGGAAAGCTCCGTTAATTCCTCTTCTTGAAATATCTGAATGGCCTTGGTGATATACCCCAGGGATTCGGAAAAGCTTTCTGAGATATTGGCAATGTGGGCAGCATCCAGTAGCAAGAGGCCACTTTCTGCTTTCCGATTTTGGCTTTCAAAAAACTGGAGGGTTTCCCAGAGGTTATTTTTTAGCTTTTCCAGAAGTCTCTGGTCATAGGGAACGGTCAATTGTTTCATCCATACGTTACAAAGTACCGCATTCAGTCCATATTTGGCATCTTCCGAGATAGAAAAGCGGATGCCTTGCGAAAGTAGTGTTTCTGCTTCAGAAAGATTACCCGCATCGAGATGCAAACCAGCGTAATGTTTGATGGTGAAAGCCTTGTACTCTTCGTTGGGAGCTCTTTGTAGTGCCTGTTCGTAAAAACTGGTCACCTCAGAGAGCTGTACCTGCTCATCCAGAAAACCATAATGATGAATGATCGCAGCATTGTGGTGACTCCGATAATTATCAAAGGCATTGCGCTGGTCGATTTGGTCAGACATCTTGGCATACTCGCGAATGGAGATCTGCACACCGTATTGCAGGCGGGTACTGGTACTGAGGTCGTGTTGTAAAACAGGGTTTTCTTCGCTGTAATACCAGGCCTTTTCCGTGTTGCCCAATTTGTTGAAGATCAGGCTCAACAGCGTATTCTGATCAAAAGGCAGCGGATTGGACAACAGATAGGGAGGACCGACATTAAACCAATCGATAGGGGGCAGGATACCTCTTTTATCTATGATGAGACAATGGCCACTGGATAAGGGAGTATGTTCCATTGAGTTGTAGATGGTGACCAATTCTTCCAGCCGGTCTTCCGATCGAATGATTTGTCGAACGGTGTCGACGAACTCAGTTGTCGCAAAAATTGAAAGCATCTCTATTGGTTTTTAAAGTGCCTCGGGCGTCTTTTCGAATCCCGCGTTGCAAAATCTGGGCAAAGGTCTTCGCCTTTTTTTCCGAGCTGTAAGTATCTATTTTCCGGCAGATGAATTTGAGCGGATCCAGTACCGAAATATAGAGCATGGTAAGTTCCCAAAGCCCCTTTCGCTTTTGTAATAAGTAGCGCACCTCGGTATTCATCAGCCATCTGTCGTCTACAAATAGTTGCAGATCTTCCCGCCGTCCCGGCGTTTCAGCATTGAATTCTAAAGGAATATGAGGTGAAATAAACATACGGTAAAGCTATCGGCTACAATTTAACATTCAAAATGCCAAGATTAACTTGAAATTCATATTCCAGATCCCGGTCCGAATCATCGAGCTGATGATCGATGATGATCTCGTGGAGAGCAATGGTTTTGTCCCCCTTGAGGTTGCGGTCTTTCAGCATGTGTTGACTGGCTTTGTGTAACTTTTTGAACAGGTCGTCACTCGGTGGTGCCAATAGAAGGGCCTGTCGATCTTTGTAGTACACCAAGCAGACATTGGGTTCCGACTTAAAAGCTTGTGCAGCCAACTCATGGTCAATCAGAAGATGGGATGCTTTTAAGCGGATTTTTGACGCGGCCTCCGATGTGGATTCCGCTTTAGGTTTAATGTGCTCTGGTGGTATGAACATCCTAAATAATTTTAAACCTTTTCCGACAAAGTTTCCAAGAGTGTTTCTACCACCCGATCCCCTCCTTTTTTGGCCTCTTCGGTCATCCCTACATTAAACCGGGTACTATCGATTGCAATGAGATAGACCGTGACTTCTTCTGGGTATTCGTCGCCCAACATCTTGCGAGCATAGGATAAGGCCTGATTCCACTTCAAGCCGTGGAGGAAGACTAAAGGGTCGTCTTCGATCTGTGCTTCCACTTCGGAAGCTGGAAGCCGATAAATGGTGCCGACCGGGTCGCCAGTGTTGACAACGGCATCGACCAGGATGATTCTGTCGTGCCCTTTGAGTTTGAAAAGGACTTCAAAGGCCGAAGTGCCCATGTCAAAAAGGCTGACATCTGGTATTTCCGGCATGGATACCTTCAACTGGTCAATGACGTATATCCCTACCCCGTCGTCGGCCCGAACCGGATTGCCAAAGCCCAAAATTGCCGTCTTATTGCTCATAATATTGGCATAAATAAAGAAACCCACCAAAAAACTTGGCGGGTTAAAGTTGCAATTTTTATTTAGGATTAAAGTTTAAATTTCGCTAATTCCTTTCCTGTCTTGTTGTCGTGTGCGTGTACGGTACACACCAAACAGGAATCGAATGAACGTGCTACCATGCCCACTTCTACCGGATCGTGCGGATCTTCGATCTCGGTACCTTCCAATGCGGATTCGATAGGACCCGGGTTGCCGTCCTTGTCATTCGGGCCTACGTTCCAAGTGGTCGGTGCAATGATTTGGTAATTCTCAATGACACCATTCTTGATTTTGATCCAGTGGGCCAAAGCACCTCTGGCAGCCTCAGTAGCTCCCCAACCAATACCGTCTCTTTCCGTAGGCTTAATGTAGAACTCATCATCTAAGCGCACTTGACGCAACCATTCGTCAATCATCAGGTAGAGCCGTGGTGCTTCGTGCATTCTGGAAAGTACACGTGTGTAAACCGATGGGCCCATTTTATCCATGATGTCGGCAAATAAGGGATCGCGGAACTGGTGTTCCTGGTTGGCTGGATTAGCCGCCATAATCACCCGGGCCAACGGACCGGTTTCGGCCGCATGGCCCATAAATCGTGGGGCTTTTGCCCAACTGTATTTTCCACCAAAGTTGGAGTCTTCCAGGTTTTTGGAGTCGGTAGAAGCCATTGGCACCGGTTCGTCAAACGGATGCAATGCATCTTCCTGATTCATGTACCAGGCGTGCTTGACGTGTTCGGCCACTTGTTTTTGATCGGCTTCGTAGTAGTTTTTGCCATCCCAGAACCCCGCCGGACTAATGGCCGCTGCATTTCTGGTGTCAATGGTCGGCTTATTGTACATATCCTTATGTAAGTAGGTACCCCAGGCTAGAAATTTACCTACTCCCTGACCAAATTTGTCCAAACCGAATTCCAAGCCTGCCCGCAAGAATAGACCGAGGTCGCTGTTGCGGTGAGACTCATTCTCTTCCAGCCATTCCATCATATCGTCCCATGTTTTGATCTGCATGTACCGTTCGATGGAGCAGCCCAGCCAAACCGGTTCCAGCCAGTCATTGCGAAATTGGTTCATAATGGCATGGGCACGAGTAATGTCTTTTAGGGTTGGCGCACACATTACACCACCAGGAATCATATAACTTGAATGTGGCCACTGACCTCCAAAGAGCGCATAGACCTCGACCGGCCGGCCGCTGGCGGTTACCCCGGTTTGGAAGGAGGTACCCACATACGCAGCAAACCTCTTGACAACTTCCTGGTAAAGCGGTTTATTGGCAAATTTCTTGTTGGCCATATCCGTGGCAAAGATGGCATAGAACCATCGAGGAATACTTTGAATGGTTTCAGTAGCCTGCCCAATAGCACGGAGTAGTAAGGCGTTAGGCGGTAGCGTTGTCTGCCAAGCAACGTCCAATGCGGAGGAGGCACAATACAGGTGGGAGCCACCGCAAATGCCGCAGGCTCTGGGTGTTACGATCAGCCCGGATTGAGGATCTTTGCCCGCCAATATCTTTTCAAAACCCCGGAACATCGCCGCTTGCGTATGAGCACGGGTAACAACGCCGTTTTCCATGTAGACCTTCACATCCAAGTCTCCTTCTACCCGGCCTACCGGAGATATATTCAGTTCTTTTAAAGCCATTTTTGTTTTGTTTTTGAATTGAGCAAAAATTCGTTATTTGGAAGAAGCTTTAAGCCCTTTCGGAGAGGGCAGTACCTTGTGCATACCCGCTTTGAAATAATAGCCCAACATGCTTTCTCCCGCTGGAATTTCCTTGGGTAAGAAGCCCAGGTATTTCATAGTCTTGAAGACGCTGCCTTTCTTCAGGTCATTGTGTGGGAAACCGGGTTCGGTACAACCCAGGCAAGGATGATTGACCCTTGTCTTACTGGATTGGCGATTCCAGAGGATCCGATTGCAACTGGCGTGCGTCATAGGCCCGCGACAGCCCACCTCGTAAAAGAGACAGCCCCCTCGCTTGCCAAAGCTACCATCGATCTTTTCGCCAAAGCTGGCCGCATTAGGGCAACCGGTTTGCACGAAGTCCGTGAAGAATGTTTTGGGCCGGTGATAGTCGTCGATCAGAACATCGCCGATGCGGCCGGTGGAAATGGCCACAAGAATTTGCGTAATCCAATCGGGGTGAGCCGGACAGCCCGGAATGTTGATCACTGGTAATCCGCCCTTAGAAACGAAGTCTGCACCCAGGTATCCTCCTTTCTTCTTTTTGTGGAATTGCATACCGGTCGATTCGCTAGGGTTAGGCGGAACGGCAGGAATACCTCCCCAGGTAGCGCAATCACCAATAGCAACGACAAATTGAGCTACTTTAGAAAGGTCGGCGATCCAGTCTTTCATGGGGCGATCGGCAAAGTAGTTCATCTTACCGGTTCCGTTGGGCCCTTCGATAACCGAACCCTCGAATACAAAGATATCTAATTGTGTTTTTCCGGAAATGCAATCGTTCATTAGATCGCTGACCTGATGTCCGATTTCCAAGCCAACGGTAGGGTGCCAGAGTATGTTGATGCCGAAATCGACGATTAACTCTACGACCGTCGGTTCTTCTGCGTCTAGAAAGGACATCGTATTGCCGCTACATGCTCCTCCCTGTAACCATAAAACATTTGCCATAATTCTAAGGGTTTTTCGTAATGCTGAAAATGTTTTTTGTTTGCCGCTAAGTACAAAATTCACTGCGGTAAACCCGTGTTGTGGCCAAATATAATAACATTTCCTACGCTAGAAAATCTTTTCTAATTTTTTTTAGAAAAAGCTTACTAAAATGTAGGAAGAGGAGCCTAATTTAGAATTACTCTAGATAAATTTAGGGCTGAGAGAGCAATGTAAATCGCTATTTTGAAGGGTCTAAAGGCTTATTTTGGGTCAGCACTTTATTCATACCCGTTTTAAAATAATAGAGGAGTTTGGATTCGCCGGCTGGTACCTCTTTCGGCAGGAATCCCAGGTACTTCATAGTCTTGAAAACGCTTCCTTTTTTGAGATCATGGTGGGGGAAATCCGGTTCGGTACAACCCAGGCAAGGATGATTGGCTCGGGTCTTGCTAGAGGTCCGGTTCCATAAGATTCGATTGCAACTGGCGTGCGTCATAGGCCCGCGACAGCCCACCTCGTAAAACAAACAACCTCCTCTTTGGCCGAAGCTACCCTCTACTTTTTTATAGAAGGAGTTAACATTCGGACAACCAGTCTGAACAAAGTCGGTAAAGAATGTCTTCGGCCGATGGTGATCATCTAACAATACTTCATCCATTCTTCCGGTGGCGATGGCGACCAGTATTTGCGTCATCCAATCGGGGTGAGCCGGACAGCCCGGTATGTTGATGATCGGAAAGCCGGACTTGGAACGGAAATCCTCACCCAGATATCCTCCAATTTGTCCTTTGTGGAACTGCATGCCGGTAGATTCCGTAGGGTTGGGCGGAACCGCAATGATTCCTCCCCAGGCGGCACAATCACCAATGGCTACCACATATTCGGCAACCTGAGCCAGATCGGCGACCCAATCTTTCATGGGCCGGCCGGCATAGTAGTTCATATTGCCCGTGCCTTGCGCCCCTTGGATAACCGTACCTTCAAAGACAAAGATGTGGAGGGGGACCCGTTCGTCAAGGGCATCGTTTAGTATTTCATTGACTTGTTCACCTATTTCCAGTCCAATGGAGGGATGATACAGGATGCGAATGCCAAAATCCGTTACTAGTTCGATGACCGATGGCTGTTCTGCATTGAGGAAAGACATGGTATTTCCACTGCACGCCCCGCCTTTAAGCCATATGATGTTTGTCATGATTGCTGCAATATCGGAACGATCAATTGTTCGAATTCGGCTCTTCCTTTTTCGGTAAAGTAAGGATGGAATTGGTGCCAAACCATCTCTTTAAACTGACGGATGTTAACGGAATCGTTGGTTGTTCTAACCATATTCTGGGGGATCCAAAAAGTAATGAGGACCCAGGTGGCCTCCGCGATGCTATCGTATCTGCCGGCAGCTGGTTCTTCCATCACCAATCCCCGTTGCTGATTGAAGTCGAAACGCTTTCTGATTTGAGTGATCATTTTGGAAATCAGGACACGCCGTCTGGCGTGTATTTCGGGGTATTGTCTTTGAATTTCCGGCAAGTCCAAGAAGTAGAAAGGATACTTTTGAATGAAGCAGTGGTATTTCGTAAGTTGGTGGTCGAAGTCGATCAGGTTGGGGTAAACCCGGTAAGTAGAAAGAATTTCGGAAGCTTCCTGGTATAAGTCTTCATTGATACCATCCACGATGGCTTCCTTGTTGCGGAAATGATAAGCTAGATTGCCGACACTGATACCGATTTCTCTGGCAATCTGCTGTAGGCGTACGTTGGCCAACCCGTTGTCATTAAAAAGCCGGATGGAGGCCTGTAAGATCTTTTGCTTAGTACTTAATTCCGCCATTATCGGTACTCATTTTATTACTACTGGATTCCAAACTTCAGGTTGGCAGCGATGTTTAACTGGAGCAAAACCCGAAATCATTCAAATTTACTTTTAATGTTCCCCTTTGATCTTTTGCAGCCAATCGTCGCATATACCACGCGTTCAACTCTGCTTTATTCTTGCAGGTGTACCTGGTTATGATACGCTTGATTAGTTTTTCAGGTTCCAAATGGTGGGCAAAGACCAATTGTACTTCCCACATGCCGTCTCTTTTCACCACGTGTTCGATGACTGCGGTATCCCTCAACCACCAATCATCCGTCAGGAACTCCATATCGGATGGATTGGCCGGGATCTCTGTGAAATGCTGATTGTTGAGCAGGTTCAGCAGTTCATTGTAACTTTTGTCGTCTAGTTCGAAATTCTTCATACTACAATAGCGAATGTACTGAAAATAAGGCACGATTAAAAAAATAGATCGTCGGGAAGCAGTAGCATCTGTTGGTATTCCATTTGTCCGGTTTCCGTAAAATGGGGCATTAACAGAGACCAAACCGCCAATTTGAAGTCGGATTCAACAGTGGTATTTTTACTGCGGATAGACTGCTGTGTCAACCACAGATCCATTGTCATCCAGATTTGCTCCGCTAGTTTTCCTACGGCATTTTTTTCCAACTTTTGTTGGAAGGCTCCGCGGGAGCGATTGAAGTCGAGAATGCTCTTCAACTGAGTGATTTGCGAAGCAATGTGATTTTGATGAGAGGTGGCGATGGCGGGATACGCACGCACAATTTCCAAGGTGTCAAGATAGAAAAAAACATAGGCCTGCTGGAGATGAAAGGTATGTTGCAATAGCAAATCAATGTTGATGAAGAGCGGGACCACTCGGTATTTCATTAACAGCTCCTGCTGTTGATGGGTCAGTTCTTCATATAGCGCGAAGGTGATGGCTTCTTTGTTGCGGTAGTGGTAGGCAAGGTTACCCACGCTGATAAATGCCTCATCCGCAATGTGCTGTAGACGTACATTGACGAAACCGTCTCGGTTAAATAGTTTAAGCGCGGCTTGCAGGATATTTTGCTTGGTTTTTTTCATGGCTTAAGAAACAAAACGAGTTTCGCAAGGATTTTGCATCTTGCTAAAGATATGATTTATTTGTCCATGACCCGAGCTATACCAATCAATCGATGGAGATCACTTCTTTACCGGACCAGTTTGATCTGATCGGAACTGGTACTTTCCAACTATTTGACTATCAAACTTCGACGAATTGTTTGAAGAGTAGGATTAATCTGACAAAAAATACCTTCAGTTTTTTGCAGGAGGGCACCAAAGGGGTTTTTACCGGCCATCAGTCCATATCTATCCAAAATACCGACTTCATCCTGCTGAAATCGGGGCATTGTTTGATGACGGAAAATCTTTCTTCCGGCAATGGACAATACCGAAGTATTTTATTTTTTTTTCCGGATCGTGTCATTTTCGAGTTTCTCAGGAAGTACGATCTTCTGAACGCGGAAAAGATGCCGGCAAAATCGGTCCAGGTCTTTGCCTACGATACATTTATCCGAACTTTTGTGAAGAGTCTCATTGATATCAGCAAGATGTCCATGAAGATGCGGCAAAAATTATTGCAGGTAAAGTTCTATGAGTTGCTGCTTTACATGGTGGAAGTGCACGGTCCTAATTTTCTGAGGGCCCTATCTGCCGATACCGATTTGGCGTCGAGCCATTTCGTGCGTATTGTAGAAGCCAATCGACTGAATCGCCTGACCTTAAAAGAATTGGCATTCCTCTCCAGCATGAGCGTTTCGACTTTTAAACGGAAATTCGAGCGGCACTACGGAGCATCGCCTATCAAGTGGTTTCAGGAGCAGCGACTGGACCACTCCGCCTACTTGCTATCCGAACAGGCCAAACGGCCATCCGACATCTACGAAGAGATCGGATACGAAAACCTTTCCAATTTCATTCAGGCCTTCAAGACGAAATTCGGTATCACGCCCAAGCAATTCCAAATGAAATGAGTATGAACTTTTAACAATACTTTTTGAGCATTTTCGAATAACACCTACCTCTCTGTAGCCATTAGATTTGTGTGCATCATCAAAATACATTTTTATGAATCGATCACATCTTCTCTTAGGTTTGTTCATGGCTTTTGCCAGTATGCTTGTGGGGCAGGGTACGTTTACTCTGTCCAGTAAAAATTTGGGTGGCAACGCCACTAAAATGGAGGAGTTCAACGGCTTTGGCTGTACTGGCCAAAACCAATCGCCCCAACTTTCGTGGACCAATGCACCGGAAGGGACCAAGAGCTTCGCCGTGACGATGTATGACCCGGATGCGCCGACCGGTAGTGGATGGTGGCATTGGTTGGTGTTTGACATTCCTTCCGATGCCAAAGAATTAGGAGCTAATGCAGGCAATCCGGAACTAGGACTGGCACCACCGGGTGCCATTCAAAGTGTTACAAATTACGGGGCGAAAGGCTATGGCGGCCCCTGTCCGCCAGAAGGACACGGCCTTCACCAGTACATCATTACCGTTTACGCTTTGAAGACCGACAAACTCGGCTTGGATGAGCATGCCAACCCGGCGACCGTGGGTTATTATCTTTGGAGCAATACTTTGGCAAAAGCTAGTGTTGTGGCTTATTATGAACGTTAGGGGGATAGTTGGAAGGGTTTGAATTGTTTGAAAGGTTTGAATTGTTCGAGGTTTGAATTGTTTGAAAGGTTTGAGGTTGGAATTGGTCTTTGTTAGTTGAATTGCGGTATCTTTAAGGAACATCTCGGATTGATGGATGCAGGTTCGGGATGCTTCCTGTTGTAATGATGTAATGATGTAATGATGAGAATTGCCGCAATCTATGACATTCATGGTAATCTTCCGGCGTTGGAAGCTGTCTTGAAAGAAATTGAACCAATGGGGGTGGACCGTTTGGTCGTTGGTGGTGATGTATTGCTGGGGCCCATGCCGGTAGCATGTTTGGACTTGCTTTACAATTTGCCGATACCCGTTCATTTTGTGCTTGGCAACTGTGAAGCAGCGGTATTGAGATACTGGGAAGATGGATCCTTGGAAGGACTCTCAGAAAGAGCGGCGGCCGATGTGCGGTGGACCGCTGATACTTTGAGCACAAAACACCGGAATTTGATTTCGAACTGGTCGCAGACCTTGACGTGGCGGGTGGAAGGAATCGGAGAAGTTCTTTTTTGCCACGCCACGCCCGACAGCGATACCGAGATCTTCACGCGATTAACGCCGGACGAAAGATTGCGGTCCCTTTTTTCGGAAGTCGCGGCCAATGTCGTGGTTTGTGGCCACACCCACATGCAATTTGATTTGACGGTAGGGAAGATTCGACTCCTCAATGCAGGAAGTGTTGGTATGCCATTCGGTATTCCCGGCGCTTACTGGCTTTTGATGGGGCCGGAGCTGGAACTACGTAAAACCAATTACGATCTTAATAAAGCTGCAGATCGGATCCGACAAACAGATTACCCCTATGCAGAGGATTTTGCCCAGAACAGTGTGGTCTACCCGCCCAACGAAGAAAAGATGCTTTCGACGCTTACCCGGAGATGACGCGCCGGTAAGCCTTTAACGCCCAGATAAAGGTGGCGGCATTTGCCAATAGCAAATACGAATAGCCGTAGACTATGTCTCCGATGGAGGCCGTTGTAAAAGCGGCTTCCAACAAAACTATGCCAGCCTGGACCGGGATCACGTATATCCAAACGGTGTCGATCAATCCAAATAATTGTAAAAAGGGGAAAGCGGCGGGCAGCATGACCAATGCCATCTTACCGATATACTCATTGAATGACTTGCAACGGGTGACTAAGATGAAGCCCAGCAAGGTAAACAAGGATGCACTGAGAGCAATGCCGGAAATAAAGTAGAAGGGCTGGAACTTCAGCCCCACTGCGGCAAAAGCCATAACCAGGCTGCTGACGGTTGCCAATCCGGTTAAGGTAATGGTCTTCGACAGCAGGTAGTGCCCGCCGGTCATCGGCGTAACGGCCATGGCCTGTAGGGTGTTTTCCGATTTTTCGAACAGATAGACTGACCCAATGAATAACAGGCCGAGACTTGTGGGGTCGTTAAAGATCAGGGTGATAATGATGGCGGTTTGCTGTCCGATGGGCAGGAATTGAAAAATGGCAACATAGACCATCGTTACAAAAACAGCGGCTGCAATGATGTAGTATCGTTGTTGGCGGATCAAGTCCCACTTCATGGCAAATAGCAATGCTTTCATGACGAGGCGATTAGGTTTTTACCGGTGACTTGGATGAAAATATCGTCCAGAGTGGCCTCTTCGGTGTGAATGGTATGGATTTGCTCGCTTTGCAGTAGTTTTAGAAAATCTTGATTTTGTCCCAATCCGTCCAGGGCGAATTCTTGTTCTTTTAATATTTGCTTGCCGTATTCTACTTTGACCTTCCTTTGGCCATAGCGCAATTTTAGCGCTTTGGGCGAATCGATCAATTCAATATTGCCGTCCATGATCAGGGCAATCCGGTCGCAGAGTTCATCGGCATCCTGCATGTTGTGGGTTGTGATGAAAATAGTAGTACCCGCCGACTGTAGGCTCAGAATGATGTCTTTCATAATGCGAGCATTGACGGGATCGAGTCCCGCTGTAGGTTCATCCAGAAAGAGTAGCTCTGGATCGTGCATAATGGCTCGCAGGAAGTTGAGGCGCATTTTCATGCCTTTCGAAAAATCACCGACCCGCTTATGCCCATCCTTTTCCAGACCGACCATGGCCAGTAGGGTGTGGGGGTCTTTGACCG
>JANQRV010000095.1 GCA_028284395.1 Saprospiraceae bacterium | reverse complement strand
TGGAGTAATTACGGTGGGCATCATGTTGAACGGTTTTTTGACCGTGATGCAGCTAACGGTGACGGAAACTCTGCAAAGACGAATTTTTACCCGATCGGCCTTCGAGTTTGCCTGGCGGATCCCTCGTTTACAGATTGAGCATTTGGTTGGGGTTTACCCTCCGGAATTGATCAACCGCTTTTTTGATACGATTACACTGCAAAAAGGCATCCCGAAGATATTAATAGATTCTTCGACAGCGATCCTGCAGATTCTCTTTGGTTTGATCCTACTTTCACTTTATCACCCGTTCTTTGTCTTCTTTGGAGTAACATTGATCATCATCATTATCGCCATCTTTCGTTTTACGGGGCCAAAGGGATTGAAGACCAGTCTTAGAGAAAGCAAATACAAATATCATGTGGCTCATTGGCTGGAAGAGTTAGGGCGCGCAATGAATATTTTCAAGCTGGCGGGCCGTTGCCAATTGCCCTTAAATCGAACCAATGAATTGGTGGCTGGCTACCTCGATTCGCGCAAAAGCCATTTCCGGATTCTACTACTTCAGTACGGAAGTGTCGTTCTTTTCAAGACCGGCATTACGGCTGCACTCCTTTTCCTGGGTAGCGTACTGGTCATCCAAAATCAAATTACCATTGGACAATTTGTTGCTGCTGAGATTGTGGTCCTACTCATCATGAGCTCAGTCGAAAAGCTCATACTGGGTATGGACAACATCTATGATGTGTTGACGGCCCTGGAAAAAATTGGGTTCGTGACGGACTTACCAATGGAGAATTCAGATGGTATGTCCTTTGACGATGCTCAAACCGATGACGGGATCGGAATATTACTAGACGATGTGTCATTTCAATATGCCGATGCCGATCGGCCCACGCTATCCAAAGTATCCCTTGAGCTTCAACCGGGCGAACGGGTCTGCATTGCCGGTTATAATGGGGCCGGCAAGTCTACGCTGATCAAATTGTTGGAGGGAGCGTATTCCAATTACGAGGGTATGATCACTTTCAACGGCATTCCGCTCAAAGGGTTGAATGTAGAGTCGTTGCGGAAGTACATTGGTAGTTTGAAGGCCCAAGATGAGATCTTTAATGGCTCTATCGTCGAAAACATCAATCTCGGAGACACCGATATTTCACGTCAGGCCATCATCAGTATTGCCCGGGAAATCGGCTTGCACGACTACATCAATCGCTTGCCCAAGGGATACCTGACGGAGTTATTAGCAAGCGGGATTAATATTCCGGGAAGTATTCGTGCCAAGATCATTCTGGCGCGTGCGTTGTTGGCAAAGCCGCAATTGTTGGTCCTGGAGAATTTCATGCCCCGGATCGAAAGGGGGGAACGCAGCCATATCATCGACCTTTTAACGGACCCGGATAAGCAATGGACCCTGGTGGGTGTGTCCAATAATCCTGAGTTTGCCGCTAAGTGCGATCGGATTATCCTCATGAAAGAAGGCAGGATACTGGTGTCGGGTTCGTTCGATGAATTGTCTCAACATCCCGATGTGAAAGAAGTTTTCAAAATAAATTGAAATTCTACAAAACTACTATTATCATGTTAAATATATCTGAGAACAGTATCAGGGAGAGATCGAGCCTCGAGTCACTCAGTTCTTTTGCAAAGAATGATTTACCGGCAGCCAATCGCCTGCTATCCTGGTGGTTGACGGGGTTCATGCTGCTGACCATCATCGTATTCTTTTTGCCCTGGACCCAAAACATTCAAATGAAAGGCACGGTCACCACGCTGTTACCCGAACAACGCCCTCAGGATGTCAATTCGGCCATTGCCGGTCGGATCGAACAATGGTATGTCCGGGAAGGCGACATCGTTGAAGAGGGGGATACGTTGGTTTTTCTTTCGGAAATCAAGGCCGAGTACTTCGATCCACAACTGGTTGATCGAACCGGTGCACAAATCAATGCCAAGAAAGGATCGATCGAAAGTTATGCCTTGAAGGCAGGTGCCTTGTTAGACCAGAAAGTGGCCTTGGAAAGCGAGTGGCAACTCAAAAAGCAACAGCTGGAGAATAAGATCCAGCAAACTGAGCTGAAGCAGGAAAGTTTTAAGGCAGAGCTCAAACAGGCTGAAGTAGATCTGGATATTGCCAGTTTCCAGTATCGGCGAACGGATACGCTTTTCCAGAAGGGGATCAAGTCTTTGAGTGAATTGGAAGCGAAAAAACTCAAAGTACAGCAGACTCAGGCCAAATTGATCACGACTACCAACAAACTACAGGAGAGCAGCAATGAGATTCGCATCGCCCAATTGCAGTTTGAAGCGGTCGATAACGAATATGCCAATAAGATTGCTAAAACGCAATCCGACCGTTTCGCAACACTGTCTACTTTATACGATGCGGAAGGAGGGCTGCAAAAACTCGAGAATCAATATGCCAATTACAGTCGTCGGAGTGAATTGTATTATATTCTTGCGCCGCAATCCGGTTTCATTACCAAAGCCATTAGGTCCGGAATAGGAGAGGTCATTAAGGAGGGGGAAACGCTGATGACCGTCGTCCCGCTGGAAAGAGAATTGGCCGTGGAAATGTATGTCAAACCAATGGATTTGCCCCTGCTGAACTATGGACAAGAAGTGAGGTTGATTTTCGATGGCTGGCAGGCATTCATCATTTCGGGGTGGTCCAATCTTTCGTTCGGTACCTACGAGGGTATGATTACGGCCATTGATAACATTCCCAATGAGAAGAGTCAGTATCGAATTTTGATCCGGTCGAACGATCCGGAAAAGCCTTTTCCCGAATTGCTTCGGGTGGGAGCTGGTGCTCAGGGAATTGCCATGTTGACCGAAGTGCCCGTTTGGTACGAAGTTTGGCGACAACTCAATGGCTTCCCGGCCGATTTTTATGAAGAGGACATTGAAAAATTGGATGACAAATTCAAACCTCCGGTTAAGGCCGTTGCTAAATAAGCAACTCTTACAATTGTTCTGACTTTCAAACTCCTCTAACCATCTAACAACAACAAAAGTGAAATTCAAAATATTCTTATTCCAATTT
The DNA here is from genome assembly GCA_028284395.1 of Saprospiraceae bacterium. GTDB lineage: Bacteria > Bacteroidota > Bacteroidia > Chitinophagales > Saprospiraceae > JANQRV01. The sequence continues at coordinate 5,614 of JANQRV010000095.1, read as the reverse complement.
CTTTTGACGGTGCCTCTGGTGGGCCAAACCATCGATACCTCCAAAACATTTGAATTGGAGAATTTCTTGCAATGGGTGCGGGTTTACCACCCGGTCATGCAACAGGCCGCTATTTTAGATGATGAAGCCAGAGCTGAATTGCTTCAAGCCCGGGGAGCCTTTGACCCCAAGCTCTTTGCCGATTACGAAGACAAATCTTTCGATCAGAAGAACTATTTCCGAATTGGGGAGGCGGGACTGAAAATTCCAACTTGGTTTGGAGCAGATCTTAAAGTTGTGCATACCTGGGCCAATGGAAACTTCCTGAATCCAGCCAATTTCCTGCCCGAACAGGGGCAGGCAGTGCTGGGCTTGGAGGTGCCGTTGATCCGGAATCTGGTCTTTGATCAGCGACGGGCGCAGGTCCAAATGGCCAAAGTTTACGCGGAAAGCAATGAAGCCCGACGTCGGTCCATTGTAAATGACCTGCTGTTAGATGCCATCGAACGCTATTGGGAATGGGCCTATGCCTATGAAGCAAGAAATATCTATGCCAAAGGCTTAGAGCTGGCGGAGAACCGCTTTACCATCATCAAAGAAAGTTTCCTACAGGGCGACAAGCCAGCCATCGATACGCTTGAGTCGATGATTCAGATCCAGGACCGTCAGATTCAGTTGGAGCAAGCAAGAATGGATTTACAAAAGGCCCGCCTCGAGCTTAGCAATTTTCTGTGGTACGAGGAGTTGATACCGGTAGAGATACCCGAAAAACTGAAGCCACAAAGTCTGGAAGATCAGACGATCATTGACGACATTCAGCGCTTGGCCGATCCCGCCATTCTGGCCAACCACCCGGACATCCGATTCCTAAACGCCAAACAATCGCAATTGGAAATCAAGGAAAGACTGAAGCGGGAAGCCTTCAAACCCCAATTGAATATCCAGTACAATTTGTTGGCTGACGGCCTCGATTTCGTACCAAAAACCGCAGTGGAACCAGGAATCAGTGACCTGCTCCGGCAAAATTACAAGTGGGGCATCAAATTCAGTTATCCCCTGATCTGGCGTAAGGAGAGGGGAGGACTGCAGCTGGTACGGCTACAACAATTTGAAAACAACACTAAAATACAACATAAGCGACTGGAAATTGTCAACAAAGTCAGGGCTGCCGACCAGGGAATCCGCATACTCGACGGGCAAATCTCCAACCAGCGAAAAGCCTATCAAAATCAACAACGACTCTTGAACGCAGAAAACGAAAAATTCAGGATTGGAGAAAGCTCGGTTTTTTTGCTCAATAGCCGGGAGCAAAAACTGATTGACACCGAATTGAAACTGGTGAAATTAGAAACGAAACGACAGAAACTCGAGAAGAAACTGCGATGGGCCAGAGGTGAACTGCGCTAATAATACTACATATTAGCCGTCTCATTACAACCTAACAAAGAAAACGCAAAATACTCCAGCATTTTCTCTACCTCATCAAAATCTTCACCTTTTACCTTAACGTCCGTCAGGCGGGGAAGGTGCAGGGCAAAATAGATGTGGTTGTTGGCCATCTCGAATAGATTGCTTGCCAATGCATGAGGATAGGGAAAATCCGGCCTAAGTTGAATGATGACGTCGGCAACTTTTTCCGACAATCTCTTGTAATTGAGGAAAAAACCTTCCCGGTTCTCTTTGTCGACCGCTTTCGTATGGTAAGCTTTGGTACCTTCCGCGATAATCAGTCGGTGTAAGATACTTTCATTGACGTACTCGATTGACGGATTGTCTTTTGAAGCATAGACCATTGTTTCGATGATGATCTGAAGTCTCCTCTTCGGATCTTCGATATTCATCGTATGTATATCGATCAAGTAGCTAACCCATTCCCAATACCAGGAAACCAGATAGATTAACAGTAGATGCTTGTTTTCAAAATATCGATAGATAGAAGCCTCCGTCGATTCCATGCGCTGAGCCAATTTCTTGAAATTGAAAGCTTCAAAACCAATCTCATCGATAAGAATGATACCGTATTGAATAATCTTTTGCCCCAGGGCTGTTTCTTGGGGATCTCGCAAATACAACCCTTTATTTAAGCTGATTCTTATTCCGATCGCCATCTAAGTCATTCTTTTTTTGACAAAAGTAATAATTTTTGTGAACAAGTTTTGCGTTCTGGTGTTATCGTTAAGCAATCCACTCTAATAGCTATACTATTGTTTGAATTAGTTTTTGTATATTTGAAAGGTCGATAAACCGGCATTTAACGTAAGTTTCAGATTCCTAAACATTTAACAGCAAATTACCGTCTTGCCCAATCGGTACAGACCTGAGGCGTCTATGCTGTTTACCAAAAAAAGAATTCATGACTCCAATTCAAAAAGAAGGTTTTTTCAAAAATCTGAAGTATGATTTGCCTGCTTCAGTAGTCGTATTTTTAGTGGCGGTGCCCCTGTGTTTGGGGATTGCATTAGCCTCCGGCGCTCCCCTGTTTTCTGGTATTATTGCGGGGATAATCGGAGGTATCGTTGTTGGAGCCTTAAGTGGTTCTCAACTGGGAGTAAGTGGACCGGCAGCCGGTCTTGCTGTGATTGTTTTATCTGCCATCCAGGAACTGGGGGCATTTGAAATATTTTTACTGGCGGTAGTTATTGGAGGTATTTTCCAACTTCTGTTAGGTTTTGCCCGCGCGGGCATCATTGGTTACTACTTCCCTTCATCGGTTATCAAGGGCATGTTGTCCGGGATCGGTGTCATCATTATTTTGAAACAAATTCCACATGCGGTGGGTTATGATAAAGACTATGAAGGTAGTTTGGCGTTCACTCAGCCCGATGGTCACAATACTTTCTCGGAATTATTCTACATGTTCGAGGCAATCAGCCCGGGTGCCGTGATCATTGCTGTTCTATCAATGGCCATTTTGATCTTGTGGGAACAAAAGTTCATGAAGAAAATCAAGTTGTTCCAGATCGTACAGGGGCCGCTTATTGTTGTGACCGCAGGTATTTTACTAAACCTATTATTCCAAAATATTCCAGGATTGACGCTTCGCGCCGACCAATTGGTAGCCATTCCGGTAGCGGAAAGTATTAGTGGTTTTTTCGATCAATTTACATTCCCTGCTTTCGATGCCATTACCAATCCGGCCGTATGGATTACCGGTGCGACCATTGCCGTGGTAGCAAGTTTGGAAACGCTCCTTTGTTTGGAAGCCACCGACAAGTTGGACCCATTCAAAAGAGTGACGCCAGCCAATCAAGAACTGAAAGCGCAGGGAATTGGTAATATTGTCTCTGGATTAATTGGCGGCTTGCCAATTACTCAGGTTATTGTACGTAGTTCGACCAATATCCAATCCGGAGGTCGTACCAAGTTCTCCGCAATTATGCATGGTTTTATCCTTCTTTTGTGTGCCATGGCAATCCCATATGTTTTGAATCTTATTCCTTTGGCAAGTTTAGCGGCAATCCTATTCTTGGTGGGATATAAGTTGGCAAAACCGGCCTTGTTCAAACAGATGTACAAATTAGGGCAAACTCATTTTGTACCATTTATGGTCACCATTTTGGGAATCGTGTTGACCGACCTGTTGATCGGAATCGGCCTGGGATTAGCCGTGGCAATTTTTTATGTCTTATATAATAACTACAAGAAACCATTTTTATTTCAATCAGACAAGCATTTGAAAGATGGTGTCATTCGTCTGGAGTTGGCAGAAGACGTAACTTTTATCAACAAAGCCAGCATCCAAAGAACATTAAGCCAGATTCCCGATGGCGCAAAAGTCATCATCGACGCTTCCAAATCGATCAACATCGATCAAGATGTTCTGGAAATTATTGAAGAGTTCGAGACAAATGCCGAGTATCGAGACATCCAACTGGAGGTCATTGAAAGGCGGCAGAAAGGGGTTAAAAACCAGGTTCGGGAAATCGAGAATGCATTGGTTCAACATCGTTTGGAAAAGAACGGCGTTGCAGTACCTGCATAGTTATAAAGTGATTTAATGTATTAACAAAACTTGAGTAAAAGGGGCCAGTAAAGGCTGGTTTCCCTTTTTGTTCATCCATCAAATTAGATTAACAATGACCAATCCTATAAATGCCATCGCTCCAACTCAAACTGCGGAAACACAATCCGCCCTTACACCAGCAGCAGCTTTGCAAATGTTAGCCGAGGGAAATGCTAGATTTCTCAATGGCAATTTTATCAAAAGGAGCCTGATTGAGCAGGTTCAGCAGACTTCAACCGGACAATATCCATTTGCAGCGATTGTTAGCTGCATCGATTCTCGTATTCCTACAGAAATCATTTTTGACCAAGGAATCGGGGATGTTTTCAATGCACGCGTTGCCGGAAATTTCATTAATGAAGACATCCTTGGTAGCCTCGAATTTGCTTGCAAATTGGCTGGTTCTAAGGTGATTGTGATCATGGGGCATACTTCATGCGGGGCAGTAAAAGGCGCTTGCGATCACGCAAAACTCGGTAATCTAACGCAAATGCTGGATAAGATCATGCCAGCGGTAGATGCGATTGAAACTCCAGCGGGTACGGACCGCTCTTCCAAAAACCTGGATTTTGTCAACCGGGTAGCTAAAAAGAATGTAGAATTAACTATTGAAAATATCAAGGCGCAGAGCCCGGTGTTGAATGAGATGTGGGAAAGCGGCGAGATTGATATTGTAGGTGCTATGTATGATGTTAAAAGTGGAGCAGTGATCTTTGATCAACCCATAAAAATAACATCATGAAAAAAACATCTGTATTATCGGTAATAAGCAGTATAGTGCTTTGTTGTGGGTTGGTTGGTTTTTTCCAAAGCAACCCCTCTGCCAATGCAGGCCAATTACAAAATGTATCTTCTTTGCTCGCGGACAATACTTCCTGGTTCGGTCGTAAAGCAGCCCAACCACCGTTGCAACAATTGCCGGAGAAGGTATTAGATCGAGTACAAGAGTCTGTCGTGGTTGTTCACGGCCATGACGTCGATCATAAGCAGTTAGGTCCCGTTAAGAACCCAGGACTGATTGTAGGGACGGATGGGTTCATCCTGATCAATTATAAGGCCATCAAAGATGCGGATGAATTGACCGTAGATCTTTCCAACGAAAAAAACGTTCCCGCTTACGTTGTCGGAGTCGATGAGAAAACCAGTCTTTCTTTGATCCAAGTGGATCGTACCGGATTACCTACACTGCGTTTTGCCGATTCCCGGCAGCTGGAATCTACGACACCGCTATTTATCCTGGAACCTTCTGATGATGGATTAACTTCCCTACGCAGTCAAGTTTTGCCGGAAACGCCAAGACCTATGCAGATTGCAAAGGTGGGCCCGAAAGCTTCCCTCATAAGAATAGAAACGGGTTTATCCCCATATAAATCAGGGACCCTGCTGACCAATGCGGCTGGTGAATTGGTGGGTATTGCAGAACCAGCAGAGGACCAGAGTCTTTATTCCGAATATGGTTATGCGATGCCAACGGATTTACTAGAAAAAGTGATTGGAGATTTGCGTGACTATGGAAAGGTAAGATGGGATAACTCCACGCCAGTTTCGCGGGAACGAAAAGAATCCCTGCGCCAACTGGGTGCAGAACTAGCGAGCCTGGATGCTGATGAAGCTTCTCGCCTTGGCCTCGAC
>JANQRV010000092.1 GCA_028284395.1 Saprospiraceae bacterium | reverse complement strand
AACCCCGTCCACGTATTCATAGTCCTGGAAATAGGTGCCATCATAGCAACCACTCGGCGCCGTCAAATTGTCGCCGGGTCTTTCACCTTCCTTAATTCGATAACCGCTCTCCATGGCAATGATCTGCGATCCATTGTCTGCATAACCATACTTGTAATAGACCGGAAAACCATCGGCCGCATAACCTACTTTTACCATACTGCTGCCATCAGCGTCCAGTTCCTGCAGGTATGCAGAAGGAGTTCCGTGGTAATGATACAATCCCGTAGGCTGTACATGAGCATTGTTACAATCTAGTCCAAGGTCTCTGGTAGTTGTCAGCGTAGTAATATTCCAATCTCGATTCATCGTACCATCAGCAGACGTAAAGAACTCACCGGTATACGTTTCCAGTTGGATACCGCTCATTGAGATCCCTACCTTATACCCAGAAGAAAAGGTAACTTGATTGGCCAGCTCCGGGGTCAGGTCCATTGACAAATTGATGTCGAATTGTCCGATGGTATTGGGGTTGCCGGGATTCGGAAAAGCTCCGACCAGGTGGCCGGGTATGGAATTGCCCGTAAAACTGCGGGTATCGGCATCGACATCCACTGTCATTTGGAATTCACGCTCCGCATCTACCAGGATCGTACAGTCGTCCGGGTCGAGGTTGATTTTGAAAGTGGAGGTGCCGTCACTACAGGGGTCAGACATGGTCACATCATCGTCAGGGTCATCACTGTCTTGTCCTCCCCAGTCGTCCAGGAGTGAACAATTGGCAAGCGTAAACGATAGGAAACAGAGCGTTGTGAAGAATTGAAATTTGAATCGGATCATCAGCAGAAAATTTTATTGATTAGTTTAGGTTATGGGTTTTGGGCTACGAGTACAGCGTTAAGCGTTTATCAATAAAAGGCTGATGTTCAGGGTTTGTAATGCCCCTGTTGGCAATGATTCAATGAACAGGTGGTGCTGCTCAACGTAATGGAAAAAACTTTCAACTTTATTAGGATACGGCCAATCACTTTCTGTATATGCTCCGGCGAATAATCCATCCGTAATTCCGTCGGCTCATGCTCAAACTGCAGTTGGATCCGTTTCTTCGCTACAAGTGATTCGTAGGATTGTACGAGGTAGGCCAGAAAGGCCATTGGTATTGCTGGCACCTTCGATCCGGATCAGGCACAGTACCTTTTCCTGGTTGGTTAAATCCAAGGCTACGAAATTCCAGTAGGGATTAGCCGTATTGTACTTCTCAGGAAACAGGGCAAATTTTCCCGTGCGCTGATGGGTAAAGACCCCATTCGCCTTCACTAGATACAGATCTCCCAAGGCCAATTGGGTAGGCAATTGCGCGACATAGGCATCACTCGCTCCTCCTGCCTCGGGATCCGACTGTATAAAAAACCGAATCCAGTAAACCTTTTCCGGGTCGACAGACGAATCCAAGAAATCAGCCAATGGAGTAAAAGATCTCAATTCCATTTCTTGGAGAAAAGCATCAATGCCCAATCGTGGAGGATCTTCAACGATCTCCAGTTCGTCCGAAACATAGTAGCGTCCCTGCCCCAAGAGAGGGAAAGGGTATCCCCATCCGCATTTAGCGGTTCTCCTCCGAATTAAAAAATGGTGGTTTTCCTCTAGTTTTTGCCGTCCTTTTTTTTCGACATTTGAAATGCAAAACTTAAGTAAGGGATCAAATTTGATTTCTGATTCTGATCGAGGGGATTTTTTTCTTTGACAAGGCGCAAAAACCGGAGTTATGCCAAAGCATAATGAGGATTTTTGTAACACCGTCAAAGGAAAAAAGAGCCCATCTGAATTAGGCAAATTAAATTGATCTCTTGCTTATAAAGCGCTTGTGATATCCACAGAGCTGTAGAACCTCAGAATTCAAGGGCCGGAACCTAGAACTGGCAAACCTTAAGATTTGCCAGTTCTTAAGACTTGGTTTTTGAGCTCTGAGTTCGCAGTTCTAATGATGCCGCCACGGCCATCACAGCATCCATTTCAAGCAAACCTCAGTACCAACTGAGCAACTCGTCTATTTTCTAAAGTGCTATTACAACAACGGCAACTACTATCCTTCTGATCGTTCGAATACCCTCTTCGAATCTTCAGTGCTGTGAATCGAACGGATTCCTGACAGCTATTTTTTTTGAGGGATGAACTTGAAAATAGATAACCACATGAAGATCCTACAAACACCCACCGAGCAACCACGGTGGACCTTGACAATTGTCTTTCTCCTCACGCTATTGATGGCTTTTGGCATCTCCAAGATGAAGGTTCGCAACAGCTTCGATGGCGAATTACCCGCTACCGATCCCATCGTTATGGGACTGGATTCACTGAAGGCTGTTTTTGAAGAACGGTCTACCCTGCTGATCGGAATCGAAACCGACAATGTTTTTAACAGGACGACCTTACAGAAGGTCGCCGACCTCTCCGAACGTCTACAGGATATTCCCTTCGTCTTACCCGATGAGATCACAAGTTTATCCACCCTCAACAATGTAAAGACGCGGGATTGGGGGCTCGACGTAGGAGTCTTCATGAAGGAAGTCCCGCGGGATGCTGAAGCCTTGGAACAATTGAAACGCGATGTTTTGGCCAACGATTTGGTGTTGGGTAACTTCGTCTCCGTAGACGAGACCATGACCGTCATCGCTGCCAACTTAGAGGAGGGGTTTGACGGAGGCACCGTTTATGATGCTGTCTCCAATTTAGTAGCAGAATTTGCAGGACCAGAACGAATTTATCTTTCCGGAGCACCACTGATGGTGGAAGACGTGCAGCGAGGCATTAGTGGCGACAGTCGCAGTTTTATCCCGATTGCCCTACTGATCATTTTTTTAGGCTTTTTTGTTTGCTTTCGAACGGCGCGTGGTACGCTCCTGCCCATTCTGGTCGTTATTTTGAGCATCGTCTGGACCATGGGTTTCATGGGCTACATGAACCTCCCGACTACGGTAGTCTCAAATGCACTTCCGGTAGTGATGGTGGCCGTTGCCAGCTCCTACGGCATTCACTTCATGTTTGCCTACTATGAAATGGCCAACCAGCTACAAGATCGAACCAAGATTATTCAAAGTACCTTAGATAAAGTAGGTGGTCCCATTCTGATCACCGGTGTCACCTCCGCTGCCGGATCGATCAGTCTGATGATTTTCAAGATCATTTCTCTACGAGAATTCGGCATTATCGGAGCGGCCGGTTTTTGTTTCGCTACCTTCATCTGTCTAACCGTATTACCGGCACTGTCCATGCTGTTGCCCGTCAGTAAGGGCCGGCTTTGGCAGGGAGGATGGCTTAGCCGTTTCTTGCAAGGCCTAACCGATTGGTCGATCAACAACCGTAGGATTATTCTCCCCATCGTCCTGGGCCTCATTCCCGTTTGGATCTATTTTATTGGTCAGATCAGAATTGGCGACAACTACCAACACTTCTTCCCTGGCTCTCACTCCGGTCGAATTGCCTTGGAAACCTTCGACGCCAAATTGAACGGCATGCGTGTTATGGACCTGATGATTGATGGCGGTGAATCCGACCGATTAAAAGATCCTAGCTTTTACCAGGGGCTCCAGAAATTTCAGCAATACATCGAAACCCTGCCCATGGTCGGCAGTACGCACGCCTATACCAACATCGTCAACCACGTTTACGAGAGCATGTTGCCCGGCGAACAGTCCACCCTGGATGCCCATCAAATTTCTCAATTTTTGGCCATGTACGAGATGTCGGCCGATCCCGGTGACGTCTTTTCACTCCGAGACGAAAATTACCAAACCGCGCGCTTGCAGATTTTCCTGAAGACTTCAGAACCCGCCGAACACGAACGCATTTTTCTGGACCTGGAAGATCGATTCGCCCAATTCTTTCCATCGCAAAACTCCCGGTTGACTTTCGGCGGAGAGGTCATGTATCGCATTGCCCTAGGGCGCTATATCGTGCGGGGCAAGGTTCAAAACATCATCCTGGCCCTGCTGGCCGTCCTCCTGATCTGTTCTCTACTTTTCCGATCTCTGAAAAAGGGACTGCAAACCGTACTCCCAATTACCTTTTCGCTACTCACGGTCTTCGGATTAATGGGTGTCTTCGGCATTCGCCTGGGCATCAGCACTTCACTCCTGACTGGCATGATCGTCGGCATCGGGGTCGATTTCGCCGTCCACTATCTCATGCGCTACTACGCTGGCTTTCAACAGTCTAAAGATGCTGTGAACGCCATTCAGAATACCGCAACAACGACCGGAAAGGCCATTTTCTTCGATGCTGCCTCCAATGCTATCGGTTTCACGGCACTCCTATTTTCCGGCTTTTTACCAGTGCAACATTTTGGCAGTCTGCTCACCCTATCCATGCTGTTGATCTTTCTGGTGACGATCGTCGTTTATCCGGTTTTGTTTTCAATGGATTGGAAGGCTCGGATGCAGTCTTCAGAACTTACAAACCGGGAGGAGTTATCAGTTTTGGAATGATGCTTTGATGCTGGGATGCTGCCAGCGAAAACACTTTAACGCCAGCATCAAAGCATCAAGATGACCATCAAGGCCATTGTAGCATCAAGGCAATCCTCGAGATTGCCGTAGCATCCCAGCACCAATTTCTTCACAAAAAGAATTCAAAATGAACCAAAAAGAATTACTAGTCACCACTTTCTTCCTGGGGCTCTTTGCACTGCTCTCCGCCCAACCCAACAGCGGCCTGCCCATTATGCAATCTTATCAGGATGCCCTTCGCGTCGAAGACCTGCAGGGCGTGGTAGCATATCGCAACATCAGCCGTAAGGGACGAATCCAAGAGCGCAAACTAGATCAATTCATCAAGCGGCAGGCGGCAGGCGAAAATGTCTACAGCTTCCTGCTGCGTTTTACCGCTCCGCTCGACATCAAAGGAACAGGCACTTTAACGGTCCAACATCTTGCCAACGATGACGATCAATGGCTGTACCTCCCTGCCATTCGCAGCGCCAAGAGAATTTCTCCCTCGCGAAAAACAGATCGATTCATGGGCACCGAAATAACCTTCGAGGACCTGTCGAATTACCTATCCGAAAGCTTGGAAAACTACAATTATCAACTCCTTGAAGAAAAGAAACGAGGAGAAGAAGACTGTTATGTGATCGAGGCAACACCAACCGATGCGCAAGAAAAAGCCAACAGCGGGTACGCTAAACGGATCCTCTGGATCACCAAAAACTCACTGGTCAATGTTTATACAGAATTTTTCGATAAGAAAGGACAAATGCTCAAAACCTACGAAGCCTGGAACATCCAGCAGGTAGGTGATGGCCATTTCCGGCCCTTCAACGCGAAATTGGCCAACCTCCAAACAAAAAACAGTACCGAAATCATTTATTCCGACATCCGCATCAATAAAAGCCTCGATGATGAGATTTTCTCACGACAACACCTGGAGAATCCTTAATGTGTTGGTTTGGTTTTCCATCTTCCTGGTGGGCACGGCGCAAGCCCAGCAGGAAGAAAAAACCAAACTTCGTTGGTCGCTCAACGGCTCGCTGGAACAAGACCACATTTCCTACTTCCGCAGTGCACCGCATTCTGAACTGGGTCGAAGTCAGGACGATACTAAAATCTCCCTGTTCTTTTCGGTCGACAATCCTGACGGAAGCTTTCACTTCAAAAGCAGCGCTCGGGCCATTCTCAATTTCCAGACGGAAGCGCGTACTCAATTACTCCTAAATGAAGCCTTTATGAGGTTTCGGCAAAAAGGCTGGCTCTTAAAAATAGGCAAACAGATCATCGACTGGGGAAGCTCGACGGGGTTCAGTCCCGCCGATCGCCTGAACCGTTTCAACTACTTCGATTTCCTCGACCTCGACGAGGAGGAATTGGGTTCCTGGGCACTCCATGCCCATTGGACACTAGGCAAGTCGGGACTCGGTCTTACCTTTCTTCCCTTCTACCAATTTCCCGCACTGTTTCCGGGTGACAGCCGATGGTCGCTGCTCCCGGTCAATGGTCAGTATCGGGTTTCCCAAGAAGCCATACCCTCCTCTCCTATCCAGTTTGCCTTCAACTGGAGTCTTCCCATTGGCAACGCAGACCTCAAATTACTGTATTATCACGGTATGAACGCCATCCCCAAAACCGAGATCAGTCCACTGGCCTTCGATCCGCTATCCGCCCCTCGGTTCGCCATCGATTTTCAGCACCAACCACTTCAAATGGCTTCGATCGCTTTTTCAAGTTATCTCGGTGCTTTCAACTTTTGGGGCGAGCTTAACGGCATCAAAACCTCGCGTGTAAACCTCCTCCAAGAAAGGGTCGATTCTCCCTATTTCCATTTCATCCTTGGCTTCGATCGCTTATTCACCTTCTCCAATCGGCCCGAAAGCAGTTTGACCACCTTATTGCAATACGTGCGCCTATTCAATTTTCAAGGCCATGAATTCAGCAACTTAGAGCTGGATCTCATCTTTCAAAATGCCTTGTTGAGTCGCAACGAATTTCAGATAAACTACAAGTGGACCGTAAATTGGCTCCTGGCTCTGGAACTAAAGCACGGGGGATATTACCATCAATTAGGCGTTCAATTCAAACCTCGACCACTGATCAAACTCTGGCTGGGATCGGACCTTTTAGGCGGGCGAGAAGACGGTTTTTTTGGCCATTACAGTTTTAATCAACGGCTGCAAGTCAAGGTGAATGTACTATTTTCCGTTGTCGAAGAAGATGATTAGGTATTTATTGCCGAAAACGACATCGATCTAATAATTTTACCCCAAAGAAACTAACCATTTTGCATATGAAGGACTACTGGAAGAATAAATGGAACGAACGGTACAGCCAGGAAGCATTTGCCTACGGACAAAAGCCCAATGAATTCTTACGCCAACAATTGGACCTGCTCAGCCCGGGCAACATACTGTTTCCGGCCGACGGTGAAGGGCGAAATTCTGTCTACGCAGCTACGCTTGGATGGACCGTTGCCTCCTTCGATATCAGCATCGAAGGGAAGCACAAAGCAGAGCGCCTGGCCAGTGATCATGCCGTCACCGTTGACTACCGCGTAGGAGAACTTCCCGACCTGGCCTTCCAGCCGGGCCAATTTGATGTCATTGCACTCATCTACGCGCATTTTCCCGCCGAGATCAAATCTCAATATCACCGGATGTTGGGAGACTTATTACGGCCGGGCGGAACCATTATTTTTGAGGCCTTCGGCAAGCGTCATTTGGAATACCGAGCTCAAAACCCTAAAGTGGGCGGTCCCCGGGATCTGGCCACCCTATTTTCCACCGAAGAACTTGAAGCCGACTTTACGGGCTATGAAGTCCTCGAACTCGCCGAGGTCGAAGTAGAATTGTCCGAAGGATTGTTCCACAACGGTAAGGGTTCAGTCGTTAGATTTGTGGGGAAAAAACCAAAATAATGCGCCCCCCTGATGGTCGACCTCCTTCCTTAAATTGACTAGGATGACTGGGGCGTGGTCCAGGCTAACCAATCGAGGTTGACTCCACGTGACGTTAATTCTGCGATGTCAAAAGGGCCATACAACCTACCGCGTGCCCCCCCTCACAAGCTTTTTGATAAGCTTTTTGAGCAGCCTCTTCATTCTCGCCATATCGATCCAACATTTCGCCGAGTTGAAAGCAGCCGTAATGCCCGAAATAGCCGGTTTCACAGGCCCTTTCCAACAAGGCTAATGCACGCTCTTTGTCCTTTGACGAAACTGCCTTCCCCAGGGTAATACACGCCGGACCGTAACCCTCTTCGCAGAGGGCTTCCAGCTGTGGGATCACCCCCTGAATGTCCCGAGAGTAATAGGCTCGATAGTAGGCGCGACTGTGCGATAGCCAACGCCGGTCTTCGGCAGTGGTCAAGTGTACTTTCGGACAAGGAGCGGACTCCGTCGCCCCCCGAATCAACCGATCATCACTGTTCCATCCGCTGGCCCCCAGTAATTCACCGCGCTCCACGATTCGATAGCACAAAAAACCCTTGTCCATTTCCAGATACAATGTGTCCCCATCGACGAAGTACCGAGAATCCGGACGAACAGGCTCGTCTGCCGGTGCTCCGATCATCGCCGAAGCCATGCCATCGAAGGGAGTGGACAATGCCACGGTATTCCAATTCTTAAACTCTAATCTCAACATCAGATCACTGGAATCCGCTGCTAGGTATTCGCCGCATAGTACCGCTACCTGTTGCTGATCCCCAAGAGTCAGCGGCAATTGGCTTTTGCAACCGGCAAGTAAAAGCAGCGGTCCAGCCAAATAAATCCATATTCGAAGGTTTATAAAACACATGCTAAGGTGATTTTTGAAACCACACGGTACCACAAAATCAAGTTTCTTATCCAACCAAGCAATACTACAATTAGGAATTTTGATATTTATTCAATAAATTGCCAAAACTACAAATAGGAAAAAAGGGTGTCACCAAAGAAATTATGATAAAAGAAGCTGCCGATCGATTTTTCAAATGGTATTGCCATCCCGAATATTACGACGACATCCGGGGCGACCTGGAAGAGTTATACCGACAGAGACTGAAAGAGACTGCCAAGTCCGACGCAGACTGGTACTACGTTAAGGAAGTTCTCCTGCTGTTACGATTATCCATCATCCGACCATTCATCTTCAATCACCCGGCTATGATTCAAAACAATCTAAAGATCGCTCTCCGCCATTTGTGGAGTCAAAAATTCTATTCCACCATTAAGATCGGTGGTTTTGCCCTCGGCATTGCTGCCTTCGTCTTGTTGGTCATCTACCTGCAACACGAGTGGAGTTACGATAACTTTTACCCAAAAAAGGACCGCATTTATCGAGTCACAACCCATTTCCTAAAGGAAGGATTTCGGGGGGTCGACTACCCTGCACCATTTTCCAAAGTACTTGTCGATGAATTCCCTGAAATTGAACAGGCGGGCCGTTACATCCCCATCACTTGGTTCGATCAGGTCCGACCATCTGATCGGCAACAGAATACCTTCGAGGAGAAAACCATGGCTTATATCGACCGGGACCTGCTGTCCATCCTGGATCTACCGATGGTCGAGGGCGATTACGCAAAGTCGATGAACGAACCCAACACGGTCGTGATATCCGCCAGCAAAGCCAAGCAACTTTTCCGGAACCGCGATGCCATCGACCAACTTTTGATCATCAACGACAACGAAGATCGGCCGTATAAGGTAGTGGGGGTTTTCCAAGATTTCCCTTCGAATTCCCACCTGCAATTTGACTACTTCATCTCACTGGCTGGAGTGGAGTTTTGGCCTGGAGAGCAAGACTATTGGGGAGCAAATATGTACGATGTGTATGCCCTGATACACCCCGATGCCGATGTGACCGCACTGAATGAGAAGTTGTCCAGCATCACGACAAATTACCTCGTGCCAAGCTGGACCGAACGCGATTTTGCCGATCCGGAGGATATGGCCCGCAACCTCTCTTATGAACTGCAGCCGATCCAGAACATATATTTAGATGCCGAAGGGATGCGAGACCGTCTGCCCCACGGCGATCAACGCCTGTTTTGGTTATTTGCCTTTGCCGGACTATTGATCATCGCCATTGCCAGTATAAATTTCATCAATTTATCGGTGGCCAATTACTCGGTAAGGGCGAAAGAAGTAGGATTGCGTAAGGTAATTGGGGCAACCAGAAAACAAATCGCTAATCAATTCCTTTCTGAATCCATTCTCTATTCTTTCATTTCCTTTGTAGTCGGCATCGCATTGGCCTACCTTTTGTTGCCTTCCATCAATGAAATCATTGGCAAAACGCTCGAATTTCCCTGGCAGATCCAGCGGGGTCTACCAATGGTATTGGCCGGTATAATCACGCTTGGCTTGCTCACGGGCGCCTATCCCTCTTTATACCTCTCTGCACTAAACCCGCTATCCAAAGAACAGGGCAAGCCTTCCAAATCCAAAGCCCAAAGCGGTTTGGTTGTCTTCCAGTTCATTATTTCGGCGGCGCTGATCATCTGCACCATTGTCGTCTACCAACAAATGCAATTCATCCTGGGCAAAGATCTCGGTTTTGATAAAGAACAAGTCCTGGCGATCCGCGGCACCAACTCCCTTGGTACTAAAATGCCTGTTTTTAAAGAGAAATTATTGGAACTGAAAGACGTAAAGAGCGTCTCCGTCAGCGGTTACTTGCCCATCGAAGGCAGTCAACGCTATTCGGATTCTTTCTGGAAGAATGGTCGGCAAAGCATCGACCAGGGTGTCAATGCCCAAATTTGGCAGGTCGATCCGGACTACCTCGAAACCCTGGGATTACGCTTGCTGGAAGGTCGTGGTTTCCAATCAAATTTATCGGCCGATTCCTCCGCTATCATTGTCAGCAAATCATTGGCAGAGCAGTTGGTCCTGGATGAAAATATTGGTACCACCATTACCAACAAGGAACACACCTGGAACATCATTGGTGTTATGGAAGATTTTCATTTTGAGTCTTTGAAAACGGAGGTTTCGCCCTCCTGCCTGGTTTTGGGCAATAGTCCCTCCGTCGTCACGGTCAAAATGAACGCCGATCGAGCCGACCAATTACTGGCCTCCATTGGCAGCATCTGGAGGGAAATGGTGCCCGGCAATGCCTTCCGCTACAACTTCCTCGACGAAAGTTTTGCAGCCATGCACGAGGACGTCCGTCGGTCCGGCACATTGTTCACTGCTTTTTCTCTATTGGCACTGGTCATTGCCGGGCTTGGATTATTTGGCCTCACCACCTTTGTCATCAAACAGCGCAGTAAGGAAATCGGCATCCGGAAAGTCCTGGGAGCGTCGGTCGCCAATATCGTCAGTCTCCTGTCGAGAGATTTCTTAAGACTGGTTTTCATCGGCACGCTCATTGCTGTTCCGCTTGGCTGGTACGTCATGAACCAGTGGTTAGAAGGATTCGCTTATCGAGTAGATCTCCGTTGGTGGATGTTTGGGCTTTCTGTCTTTATTACTTGTCTTTTGGCCTTAGCTACAACTGGGATTCAGAGCATTAGATCTGCCTTGGCCAATCCGGTGGACTCAATTCGACACTGACAGGAAAAGATATAAACTAAAATCTGTAAGTTTTTGCCCGTTTTCTCAACCAATAGAGAAAACTAAAGAATGATACCACTAAAAGTAATCATCGAACATCTGCTCATCCTGCTTTCCATATGGATCATCCACCCTACTTTTGGACAGGATCGTGCTCAAATGGATCGAAATTTAGCCAAGTACCTCGACATTCAAAGCAAGCGGATCCAGTTCAATGGCGTCGTACTCGTGACCGGCCCGGATGGAACCCTATCGGAACATGCCATTGGATTGGCATCCCGCGAGCTCCAGGTACCCATGAGCGCGGATGCCAAATTCAAAGTGGCCTCCATTACAAAATCCTTTACCGGGTTATTACTCACTATGGCCGAACGGGAACAACGCTTAAGTCTGGATGACCAACTGCAACGATATTTTCCCGATCTACCCAATGACGCCTGGAACCGGATCACCATTGGTCAATTACTGAGCCATACGTCCGGCATTCCCCATTGGTCGGGCTACGCGGATTACTGGACTACTAAAGCCTGGTTGCCACTGCGGCAAAAGGACGTCCTGAAAGATATCTTTCAAATGAAATTGCTGTTTGAACCCGGCACGAAAGTAAACTATTCCAGTCCCGCCTACTACCTCCTGGCGACCATCCTGGAACAAGTGTATCAAAAGAGCTATCGGCATATACTAACGGAAAAGGTATTGAGCCGACTCGACTTAAAACAAACCACTACTTACGATGGAGCGACCATAACGCCCAAACTGGCAGTGGGATATCACCTGGTTTCCGACGACAGTCTTATCGTCGCTCCCCCCAGAAGCATGTCCGCCATGACCGGAGGAGGCAACCTCGTGAGTAACGCCCAAGAATTGACGCGTTGGAGTCGCAGCTTTCTCCAAAACCACATCTGGCAGGAATTCATACTCAAAACCACCTTTACTCCCGTGACCAAACTTCAGATGCCCAACAAAGACAATGCCCGGTACGGCCGAGGCTGGTACCTCCACCCCGCCACCGGCGCTCGACCGGAATCCTACCAAACCAGCGGCGGCACCTTCGGATTCAGCAGCAAATTGATGATTTATCCGAAAGAGCAAATCAGCATCGTCATCCTGAGCAACCTGTCATTTCTTCCCATGGATGCCATCGGCAAAGACATCGAACAGATCGTCTTCGAAAGACCTTTCGAGTTTCCGAAACTGCTCACTCAAACATCCGAGTTGTCCCTTCAACAGCTGCAATCCCTTTCCGGTCTCTATTTTGCCGAAAATGGCATGAAACTGCAAACCATTTTACACAACAACAAGCTTTATGCTAAGTTGGGGCCCAATCCGCCCTTTGAAATCCACCCCCAAAGTGAGGATCGCTTCTTTTCCCAAAAAGTCGAAGTGGAATTCGGCTTCAAAAGGAATGCAGCAGGCCAAGTTATTGGGCTGGAAGCAACCAGGAAAGGCACCACCCACTACTTCGCCAAAAAATAGGCCAGTATGAAAGAACAATTCTTGGCGGAAGTGATGCCCCATCAAGCGGTCATTCACAAGATCTGCCAGATTTACCGCGAAAATAGAGAAGACCGGGAAGACCTCTTCCAAGAGATCATCTATCAATTGTGGAAGGCCTATCCTCAATACCAAAGGAAGTCGAAGATCTCTACCTGGATGTATCGCATTGGTCTGAATACGGCCATCGCTACCTTTAGAAAGGCTAAGATTGAATGGCCCCAAAACGATCGCGGCCCGAAATACAATGAAATGAGCGCCACCGCCACCGACGAAAGACTACAACAGCTCTACTGGGCCATCCGTCAACTGAATGAAGCCGATAAAGCCCTCATCGCCCTCTATTTGGACGATCTGAATTACCGGGAAATGGCGAAGATCATGGGTATCAGCGAGAACAATGTCGGCGTGCGCCTCAACCGGGCCAAAAACAAGATCAAAAATTTGTTGCAACGGCAACAAGCAGCATCTAAAACCGCCAGCAGTCGGGAGATGGGAAATAACAAGAGGATGCTATGATGCTACGGCAGCCTTAACGACGAATTGGATGCTTTACCAGCAATGGTCTGACGACTTGGAGCCGTCTGACCGATCAGCGAAAAGGTTCGTCGTTTATGAAAGCTTGTTAAGTCCATCACAGTATCAAGATGGCCGCTAAGGACATCGAAGCATCAAGGCCATCGTCGAGATGGCCGAAGCATCACAGCATCTCCCCAAATTTGTCGTCGGCAATCATAGTAAGCACAGCAACCACAGTAACAACAGAAGCCATAGAAACAATAGCAACCACAGTAACAACAGTAACAACAGAAGCCATAGTAGCAATAGTAGCAATAGAAACCACAGTAACAACAGAACAATGAATCTAGAAAATCTAAAATCAAGCTACAAAAGTCAAAACTTTGAAGAAGTGAGCAAAGACGTGCTAATGAACATGGTGGCCGTCAACCAGCACCCCATTTTGCGGGGCATCAGACGTCAATTGATCATTGAGAGCATTGGCTGGCTGGCCTTTCTGGCCCTCTATTACAATTTGTTTGATGGCCATCTCAGGCCGGTTTATTGGAACATACTCCTCATCCTTGCAGTAGGACTAGTGATGGTGCATAATTTACTGGGGTACCGCATTACCAACAACCCGGTGAATGGATCCAATTTACTGGAATCTCTGCGCAATTACCTGAAGCGGATGCGTCGCTATTCCAATGTGTCCATTTCCACCAGGGTATTGGCCATCGCAATGATTTTTGGCTTTTTTCTTTCCACTGCCGACTTTGCCGGGCCTCGAAGCTACTGGATCGTTTTCGGCATGCTGCTGGTATTGGTGATTCAAATCTATTTGCTCCATCGCATGTGGTCAAAGAGAATACGGATCATTACCGAAAAGTACCGTCAATTTATGGTGAAGGATAGCGAATAGTCGTAAATTAGAGCATGAATTATCAAACCTTTCAGCCACACCCGGATTTGGCGTCCATCGTCGCATTTTACTGGACATTGGAGGTACCAAAAGAAGCGGACCCGCAAAGACAGCGCATCATTCCCGACGGACACATTGAAATGATATTCATCATTGGCGATGATATCAAAAGGCTGACCTCTGACGGCAGCTATGTCCTCCAGCCCCGAGCTATGATCCTTGGACAGCGAACGGAGCCGTTTTACGTCTTGCCTACCGGAAGGGTCGAATCTTTCGCGGTTAGTTTCTATCCGTATGGTTTCTCGAATTTCGTCACCACCCCGATCCATCAACTCTCCAATACGGAAACGCCCTTACATGACCTATTGGACGAACAGGCTACCCAAGAACTACAACGAACCGTCATCGCTGCTACCGACACTAAGAGCAGGATCCACCTCGTTGAAAACTTCCTGCTCCAGCAACTTCAAAACGCTGCCACCATCGACAAAATCGTGCAATCAACGATCGATGTGATGTACTCCACCAAGGGGCAAACCCCAATTGGCACTATCTCCAAAAAAGATCAGGCTAAAAAGAAACAACTGGAACGCAAATTCAAAAAGCAGGTAGGGCTTAGTCCCAAACAACTTAGCAAAGTGATCAGACTCCAGGCAGCCCTAAAGATGATGCTCGGCAAAAACACCGATAACCTTACCAAAGTAGCTTACGAAAGCGGTTATTACGACCAATCTCACTTCATTAGGGATTTCAAGACCTTCACGGGTGTCAATCCCAACGATTTCCTGGACCATGAGCAAATGGCGCTTTCAACACTTTTCTACACCGAGTGATCGATGTCGTTTTTTTACAATTTTCGTCTCCTGAAAGATCATACTTTTGTTGTAAACAAAACATAAAGCATGAATAGTTACATCTCGATATTTGAAATTCCCGTCACTGATTTTGCACGCGCTCGCCAGTTTTACCAATCCATTCTAGACATCGCGATCGAAGAAATCGAAATGGATGGCAACCAAATGGGGATCTTCCCAAGTGACGATCAGCTCTCGGCCGGAGTTTTGATCAAGGGTGAAGGCTACCAACCTTCGGCAGAGGGGGCACTGATCTACCTCAATGGCGGTAATGACCTGCAAGTCATTCTGGATCGGATCAGCGCCAGCAACGGTACCATTGTCGTTCCAAAAACCATGATTGATGAGGAAAACGGATACTTCGCCCATTTCGTGGATTCTGAAGGCAACAAGCTGGGGCTGCACTCCCCGAGTTAGCATCCTCCGAAGAGGTCGACCTTTTGTAAACCGGGTCTTAGCCACTGGTTTACAAAAGGTCGAATCAGCGGTCTATAAAAACCTTCCGCACAGCAACACCTCGCTCGCCCACAACTTCCAAATGATACATGCCCCGGAAACCAGCCACATCCAAGGTGATCGTCTTTCCACTCATGGCCCGCTCTAGTACCCGCCGACCATTCAGGTCAGTCAATCGCATCAAGACCTGATCTTCTTCCGGCAGTTCAATCCACAATCGCTCGGTGGCCGGATTGGGATAGACCGACAGAGGCAATTGCTGTCTACTCAGGAGTTCACGGTCCGTAGTTAATGTCCCACCAACAATCTCCAGTTGTGTATCTTCATCGATGTAAACGGTATCTATGACTGTCTGGTCTCCATCCTGGTAGATGATCTCATGCAGACCTTTGAACACTTTGACACGTCCCTTACCTTCCGCATCCGTTTCCACACTTTCGTCCGTCCACCATTGATTGAAAACAAGATCAATAAAGGCATCGCCGGCAGGGGTTTGGCTCCAATCCAGCCGAAATAAATTCGAGCCTTCATTCATGTAGGTCGCCCCATCCCAGAAACTCCAGAAAAAGAAGCCGTTCATACTTTCATGACTAAAGATGGCCGTCATAAAATCGCGCAGATAATTGCCGGCCAGGTCTTCATCGACGAAGGAAGGCAAGTCAAATTCGGTAATTTTGGCCTTCAGACCAAACTCACCGTAGAAGTCATCCAGGGTTTCCAGAACCGAGGGAATTCCATTGGGAAAGCCACCAATGTGTCCCTGAAAGCCAATGCCTTCGATGTCGGCACCGGCATCCAATAATTCCCGGGTAAAAGACTTCAGGTTATCGTAATTCTCATTGCCCGGACTGGAATTCAACGACAAGGTCACAAAGTCGTTGAGCCACAAACCGGTATTAGCATCTATTTCGCGGGTCTTTTGGAAGATCTCCGCCAGTATTTCCCGCCCCGTAGGATAACCCGCCTGTCCGCGAAAGTAATTTTCAAGAGATCGGTTAGTGGTAATTTCGTTCAGCACATCCCATTCGGCAATTTCGCCGGCAATGCCGGGATGCAGAAGAATCTCTTCCAGGTGCTGGTCGATTCTTTCCCGGATGAAGGGAATGTTCGTACTGTTTTGACTGATGTCATTGGGCATATTGCTGGCCCCCGGCCAGACCAATGTATGGCCCCGAATCTGTATGTTCTGATCTCGTACCCAACCAACCGCATTCACCAATTCCGGTCGACTGACCAGCCAGCGATCTTCCCAAGCCGGCCACTTCAAATCGTTTTCGAAGACGATCCAATTGAATCCATGACCATTGCCGTCCAAATTGACGATCTTTTCCTGATAGATGGCATTAAAAGCATTGTTCTGAGCAATGCGATTGGCCGTAATAGCAGAACCAAATGCAAAATCGTGCTGCAACATCTTAACCTGAACTTCCGCCCCCGCTCTCGGCGTGCCATCGGCTTGCTTTACCTCGATATCCAGGCGTGATTTACGAATTTCTTCGATCCGCTGTGCGGCGGCTGATCGCCAGGGCGCATCGGCCTCCGAACCACCGTAGCGGTCATTGTTCAACTGATCGGGCAAGGAGGAAAGGTCTACATTTGGTCCGTAATTAATGGCTGTAAAACCGCCAATCTCCAACGTTTGCGCCCGATAGGCCAGGTGAAAACCAAAAGTCATGGCTTCTGCTTCATAAGATTCCGATGATTCAAACCGGATCAGGTACTGGGTCCACTCCTCCGATACCGTTGCCCGTAGGATGACTTCTTTGGCAAAAGTCGTCGAGTTTTCGGCAAAGATATTGACTTCCCCTTCTCCACCAATCGATCGGATAGATAGATTCAACAACACCTTATCACCTTGACGGACCGCAATCTTATTTCGAATGTTCCAACCGGCATCCCAGGGATTTGCACCGGCCTGCGCTATCACTGCCCGCACGACACTCGAAAAATCCGTCCCGGTTGACCCCAGCGTGCTGTAGCTCCCACCGTAACTACCGGCGGCGTCCAAAATGGCCGCTTCATTGTCAAAGAACACCCAATTGCCGGCCGGCAAATCGTAATCGGATTGCAGGGTTGCCTGCAAGTTGTTATGAAAGGCATCCTGGGCAATTAAGGGGCCAACCACCAGGAAGGCCAGCACCATCCACTTCCATTTCTTTTGCATAGAGATGTTTTATGAATTGATCAATCGGATAAACAAGCTAGCTTGGGCTATTCCGTAACCACTCTTTCTCCCTTTTGATCCCCAGCCTGTAATTGTTCTGCCTCCTTCTTGATGTGGCTGTAAGTAAACGGAGCCAACATCAACCCTACAAAGGTCTGCGGATAATTGGGCATTCCTCCAATGCCAATGTCGTCACTGGGAGTCTCCCCTTTGGGCAAATAAAAAGTTCCGAACAAGATGTCCCAAAATATAACATCACCGCCGTAATTCGAATTGCCTTCGTGAATTTTTTTAGAGTGATGGTACCGATGGTTTTTCGGAGAAGAAAATATATAATCGAAAGGCCCCAGGATGAGATCCATATTCGTATGCTGAAAGCGGCCAATCGTGCGCCCCAGCAATCCCGTTACAAAAACGATGGCCACCGGAGCCTGTACAAATGCCAGTGGAATGCCCCAAATTAAACTGGAGACCAACCCCTCCAACGGGTGCGAACGCGTACCGTTGAACCAATAGAGGCGTTCGGAAGAATGATGAACGGCATGCCACCGCCACATGAACTCCGATTCGTGCATCCAACGGTGATACCAGTAACGGAAAAAATCCTTGATGGAAAGGAGCAATAACACCTGAATGACCGGATGCAAATGCGAAGGCCAGATGGATTGTCCGATGGCCGGGGAAATTTCCTGCACAATGATGGCGACCGTGGCCAAACGGATCGGCTTGTTGATGTAATCGCCCCAGAATTTTCCGCCAAAAAACATCATGACGTCGATCGGCATTTCATGATCATCCAACCACTTACGACTAAATGGGATCAGATGTTCCAAAGGTGCGAAAATCGCCCCCAGGATCAGGAACATGATGATCGTTCCGAAAAAACTCCGAACGGTATACCCGTTTTTCACCAATTCAAAACCGACCACAAAAGTCAGGATCATGAATAATGGATAAATCGTCACCTGCAGGATCTTCTTAAACAAAGTCCCTTCGATCTTGTAGCTCAACGGATCGATCTGAGTCAGAAACCATCGGAATGGAGCTAAAATAAATCGGTGTCCGATGATCTCGATGGGCCGGAATAAGGCCTCTAGGGCGTCGTGGATTTTTTTCCAGACGGGCGTTGTTGGTTTCTCGCTCATGATAAAACTAATTTAGTTTAAAAGTCTGAGCAGTTTTTGGTTTGAAATGTTTGATGCTAAAGAAGCTTACCAAAGCATCCCATAAATCACCGCCAAAATCAAGACAATCGCCAGGGTAGCCAGATTAAAACCAGGCGTCGTTTTGAAAGAGCTGCTATCCAATGAAATGCCCTTCTCGTCATTCTCCCGGTTTTCCGTCATCAACAGATAGATCAGTCCGGCTGCCAGCAATAAGATGAAAATCCCGAAATAGAAGTTGAATCCAGCTCCCGGTCCGGCAAATAGGAATTTAAAGCCAGTAGGCACCGAAATGGCGACCAGCGACAGGACAATGCCCCATTTGAATTTGAAATCGCCGTGATCGCTCGCTGCTTGCCGTTTGTTTTCCTGCAGGGAAAGAAATACGATCAGGGCCGACAGCGCCAGAAAGGAGAAGCCCATCCGGTCGAGGAAAGGCAAATCCGGATAGCCGAATTTGAGGCCAAAAGCAAGCGGAATGGACAAAACCACAGCCCAAAAAGCAGCATTACTGGTGGTTCGCTTCCAAAACAAGCCAAAGATAAAGACCGCCACGATGCCCGGACTAATAAAGCCGGTATACTCTTGGATGTATTGGAAAACCTGCTCCAGGTTGCCGAGTGCCGGGGCGATAACGGCCCCTAATATCAATGCGGCGCCCGCAGACAACTTACCGACATTTACTAGTCTGGTCTCCGATGCCTGGTTATCGGCGATCAATGGTTTATAAATATCTAAGGTGAAGATCGTAGAAGCACTGTTGACCATCGAACTAATGGAAGACCCAATGGCAGCAACCAAAGCAGCAAAGGTCAATCCCTTCAAACCCGTCACGACGAAATTATTCAACACCCAGGGGAAGGCCTCATCCGCCTTTCCAATGCCCGCTCCCGTAAACCCATAGGCTTCCGGATCTTTCATGATGACAAAGGCTGCAATACCGGGGATGGTTACAATGATCGGCATAAACAGTTTCAGGAAAGCCGCAAAAGCAACGCCCGTCTGTGCCTCTTTCAAACTTTTCGCGGCCAGTGCCCGTTGAATAATGTATTGATTCGTCCCCCAGTAATATAAATTGGCAATCCACATACCCCCGATCAAAACACTGATACCGGGAAGCAGATCATATGCAGATTTCGTTTCTCCCGATTCAATATCGACGTAAGTAATGTCTTCCGAAAAGATCATATCGAATTTCTCCGGAGCCTGGTTCCACAATTCACCCAAGCCGGCAAAATAACTGCCGCCCCCGACAAATGAGACCACCATATAACTGGCTATCAATCCACCGATCACCAATACGACCACCTGGATAACATCCGTCCAGACCACGGCCTTCAACCCACCAAAAATGGAGAAAGAAGCGGAGTAAATGACCAGCCCCAGAATGCCGAAAATCAGCGGTATGCCCAAAACCGTTTCGATGGCCAATCCTCCCAAAAACAATACGGAAGTAATGTTGACCAAAACGTAAAGCGCCAACCAAAAAAAGGCCATGATCGTCTTCACCCGATCGTCGTATCTCTCCGACAGGAACTGAGGCATGGTAAAGATGCCCTTCTCCAAGAAAATAGGCAAGAAGTACTTCGCGACAATGATCAGCGTCAGCGCCGCCATCAATTCGTAGGTAGCAATGGCCAGTCCAATGGCAAAACCGGATCCGTTCATGCCCAATATCTGCTCCGTAGAGATATTGGAAGCAATCAAAGAGGCACCGACCGCCCACCACGGTAAAGCCCGGCTCGCCAGAAAATAATCCTGCGAATTTTCGGCTTTCTCACGTTGAGAAATCCATACGCCAAAACCAATCATTCCTAAAAGATAGCCGACGAAGAGCCACATATCGGCCGGTGAAAATCCAGACATTTATGCACTTGTTTAAAGTCAGTAATATTTTTGGTTTGAATTGTTTGAACTGTTTGAATTGTTGAAACAACAGCTTGAACCAGGAACAACTCAAACAATTCAAACCTCGAACATTTCGAACATTTCCAAACCTAGAACAACCCAAACCAATCTCCGAGTAAGATAGCAATTTTGTAAAAGAAAGCAACTCTGCTAACTTTAAAGTGTCAATTAAGACAACACAAAAGCATTTCTAAACATGACAATGCGCACAACGGTGGGGGTCCTTTTGATCTCACTGACATGCCTGACCGCAGCAGGGCAATTCACAAGCATACCAACACTCCCGGAAGTAACCTACCGCCGAGCCTATTTAGGGATAGAAATCCTCCATTTGTCCAAAGACAAGGCCCAAAAACTGGGCTTTAAGAATCTTCACGGAAGTTACGTCGAAAAGGTCATTCCCAATACCACGGCCGACCAAGCTGGCATTCAACCCTTCGACTACATCTACGGCATCGACGAGTACCGGGTCAGTCAAACACTGGGTTTGGCGCAAATACTGGAGCGATTCCAC
>JANQRV010000091.1 GCA_028284395.1 Saprospiraceae bacterium | reverse complement strand
TTTCTTGCTGCCCCGAATGTACAGAGATCCTTTGCTGTTGTAGAAACACCTTCCGGTGGGTGTCCGACAATTGATTTTGTTAGTAATCCGGTACAAAGTTATGGTGGTAGCCAGGATAAAGTGACCAGTACGGTACAGGTTTTGGATGCGGGATCAACGGTAGCCATAGCCAACAATGGGTGGAAGTCCATCGACTATTCCTACACGGTGACTGCAAACACCGTCTTGGAGTTTGATTTTCAAAGTACACAACGTGGTGAAATACATGGCATTGGCTTTGATAACAACGGCAGCATTACGCAAGAGTACACCTTCAAGCTCTACGGAAGCCAGAACTGGGGCCTAAGGGATTTTGACGACTATACTGGTGGTGGATATAAAACTTATACGATCAATGTAGGCAACTACTATACGGGAAGTTTCGATCGATTGTTTTTCAGCAACGATCACGATGCTGCTCCTGGAAATGCGGATTCCTATTTCCGTAACATTAAAATTTACGAGGGAACTTGCGATGAAATCCCACCCGATCCATGTGCGGCGGAAGGTCAAATCCTAATGGAGCGGTGGGACAACATTGGTGGAGGAGTAGCAGTGAATCTTATTCCGTTAGCCACTGCACCGACTGCTGCCCAGCCGCTTAACACCTTTGAAATCCCCATTAATACCGGAGATAATTATGGTGCCAGGGTCCGTGGATACATTTGTGCACCTCAGACGGGAGCATATACCTTTTGGGTCTCCGGAGATGATAATGCCGAGTTATGGTTAAGCACGGATGCCGATCCGGCTAATAAACGGCGGATAGCACATGTACCCGGTTGGACTACTTCCCGCCAGTGGAACAAATATCCTGAGCAATCATCAAGTGCAATTGATTTGACGGCAGGAGAGACCTATTATGTTGAAGCATTGGTTAAAGAACAATCGGGAGGGGATAATCTGGCTGTTGGCTGGACTTTACCGGATGGTACGGAGGAAAGGCCCATGAGCGGCACTCAATTGTCGCCCTGGATACCATCAGCCCAGTGCACGGCCAGTGGGCAGATTCTAATGGAAAGCTGGAATAATATTGGTGGAGGAGTAGCGGTCAGCCTCGTACCGGTATCAACAACACCTTCCACTACCCAGCAATTGAATTCTTTCGAAATTCCCGTCAATTCCGGAGATAATTACGGCGCTAGAGTGCGAGGATACATTTGTCCACCGCAAACGGGCGACTATACCTTCTGGATATCCAGTGATGACAATGGAGAACTTTGGTTGAGTACGGATGAGGATCCCGCCAATAGACAACGCATTGCTCATGTGCCGGGCTGGACGAGCTCGCGATTGTGGACCAAATATCCGGAGCAGGCCTCAGTTCCGATCAATTTGACCGCCGGCCAATCCTATTACATCGAGGCCATTGTCAAAGAACAATTGGGAGGAGATAATCTGGCTGTTGGCTGGTCCTTACCGGATGGTACGGTAGAAAGGCCCATATCGGGGCAGTATTTATCTCCCGCTAGCCCTCAGAGCAATATATTGGCCCAAAGATCTGAGCAATCAGATGCGCCGATCGCTCCCGAATACGTGCTCATTGATCAAGGAGTGGGTCCGGTGGCCGATGGTCCTGAGGAAGACCTTTGGTGCGATGGACCAGAGCTGCATGGTGAAGAGCTGCGTCGTTTTCAGGAAATGGTCCTCCCGGAATACGTCCTGCGAGCCTATCGAACTGCTTCGGAGGAATTGAATGTGCCCCCATCAATTCCGTTGGGTTTACCTGAAGAGACCTTTGAGTTTAAGGTATACCCCAATCCAGCCACGCAAAAAGAAGCGCTAACGATTGCTTTTACGCAACCTCAAGCCGGCCGATTACAACTACAATTGATCAACCAATATGGCCAGGTAGTTGTGCGAGAAAATCGGACCGTGGCCGATGTTTCGGGCTTTTTCCGATTGGAGGTGGTAAGTCTGCCGCCCGGAGTCTATTTTGTTTTGCTCAAAGGAGAGGATTATCAGCGGGAAGGGAAGGTGGTCGTACAATAGTAATTTTCTTAGTACGTCAAAAAAGGTGTGCCAAGGCCTTGACTCTCCCCTAACGTCAGCCCCTAACTTTGCTTCATCAAATCAAAAAAGGATAAAATGAAGCAGGTTAATTTAGGGTTTTTGCTAGTGCTGGGAAGCAGTATGTTTTGTTGGAGTCAAAACCTACAACAAACTTATCCCAGGACTTTGAAAATGCCGCAGGGGAACTGGCAGTACCTGGTCGGTAACGAGGGGAAGAAGGCCCTCTTATTCATCCATGGAGCCAGTTCGAGCAAAAACTTCTGGCACCACCAATATGCCCTGTCGATGGAGGGTTATAAGAACATCTTTGTCGATCTGCTGGGGTATGGAGGAAGTGGTCATCCGGACAGTACCTATCAACTTGACCAATGGATTAAGGGACTACACGCTATTTTGGACCAAGAAATGATCGAAGAAGTTGCTCTTGTTGGCCACAGCAATGGTGCCATCATTGCCAAGGAGTACTATCGGGCCTTTCCAGAACGAGTGTCTCATTTGATTTTGCTCGACGGCATGCTGCGACCAATGATTCCCCAACAAATGTTAGACTGGATGAGGTCGACCCTGGAGCGGAGCGATTACGAAGAATTTATGCGGGGAAACATTCAAAGGATGCCCGTGCAAGGGTTGTCGGAGGAGGATGCAGACGTATTAAAAGGCGATGCCTTGAAAGTACCGAAAGCCGTAACCAGAGGCGAGCTTGACATGATCAGTGCTCCTACAACCTGGAGGGACCTGGTCTTGAATTGCCCGGTTACCATCGTCCTGGCCAACAATCCTTATTGGAGCGAAGAGTACATTGAATCGTTGGGGGTAATGGCACCGGATCATCAACTGATCAAATGGGAGGATGCCGGTCATTTTATTCCGATGCAATACCCACAACGACTTCATCAATTAATTCATAAGAGCTTACTCAACCCTTAAAACGGAATCATTAATTTCATTTGGCATTACTCGTCCGACGCGTAGGGCGCTATCGTCTGCAAGTAGGCAAATATGGCTGTGAGGTCTTCTTCAGACATGCCTGCATACATGCTCCAGGGCATGATGGTCTGGTGATCCCCCTCTTTCACATCCGGAAAAACGTAACTGGAATCTTTAAAAACCTTGAACCGCTGTACAAATTGACCGACGGTCCAACTGCCGAGCCCTTTTTCGTGCGGTGTGATATTGGTGGATGTGATCGTAGTTCCATTTGGCAGCGGAAATTCCATGCCTCCTGCGTATGGATTCCCGATATACTGTCCCTGTTCCTGCTTTGTGTGGCAATCATAACAGGAGGCAGCGGTAATCAGATATTTGCCGTAGGCGGCCAGCTTACTTTTTTCCGGAATCGGATTAGGATCGGCCGCTTTGGGAATGGTATTCAGAATGAAATTCATTGGGAAGTCCGATTTCGAGGGAGTCGTTTCATGTTCGATTGGCTCCAACGTTCGCAAATAGGCAATGACGGATTTGATGTCTGCTGGATCTAACTGGCCGTAATTCGCGTGTGGCATGACTGGAAACAATGCGCGGCCATCGCGGCCGACTCCCGAAGTAATGGCCCGAAAAATCTCTCCATCGGTCCACTTCGATAGATTAAAAGGGGTTAAATTGCTGGCCACGTATGTTCCTGGAAAACCCATTTTCTGGTCGAAGACCTCACCGCCCATTCCAAGACTGCCTTCCAGTAGCGGGCCGGAAAACTTAGTCCAGTCTCTTTGTGAATGACAGTCCATACACACCATCACATGATGGGCGAGATATTCCCCCCGTTCAATTTGGTCTGCCGTTCCGTCGACCGTAAGGGCAGGGGCGGGTCCAACATTCGGCAATGCCGTTTTGATGTAGATGAGTGCCCCGCTGATCAACAAAATGAGTGTAATAACTATAGCCAACAGAATTTTTAGGATACTCTTTTTCATTGTGGTTTTCGGTTTTGAATGGTCGGGAATGTGAGAGTTTTCCAGACAGAAAACTCTCAACCAAAATTAATTCTAGTTATGAACTATTGCACGAAAAAGCCGCGGAAGTCTATCTGCGCCTTTGGATGCGACTGATTTTCACTGCGTCGAAACGAGTACGCAAGTTCTTCTTTCTCCCGGAGATGGTGGCAATGGCCTTCCCTCTCCGGAGCAAGGTCAATTGGTATCCTCTTTGGACGGTTACACTCCATTTGGCAGGCCATCCTTCGTAGAACTTAGCAGGCCATCCTTCGTAAAATTTACTGCTGGATTTTGCATCTAAAGTGATACAGCTCGATGTTCCACCAAAATTGCCGTCGTTGTAAATTTTTACGGTGGCTCGGTTGCAGTTGCCGGAATCTCCGGCTTGGGCGGATAAAGTACCGGTTACGAACAACAACATCAGGAATGCGGAAACGATGTTACATAATGTTTTCATTGTAGCTTGGGTTTAAATGATTAAGTAATACCACAAAATTCGGGCAAAATCCAGTGGTATACTTCTGGGAATTCCTTGAATTTGAAATCTATCGGAATTCATAGAGACTCATCAACCGCCGCCAGATAACTCCATTTGTACTTCGCTACGCTTTACCGGGTTTAGTATGGTTAGAAAAGTCAGAAAGCCAGAGCTTTCGCTCTCATCTGGGATACATCTTTCAACGTCCCAACGGATCTTTGACTTTCAGATCTGTACTTTCCACTTCTGCCGACCTTTCTGCCATGATCTTTGAAATATTCAAGGGCAACCACGCTTCGTAAAAGGACCAATTAGCAAATTGGGGTAGGTTGATGGAGTAGGGGATCTTCATGGTGGGAGTACCCATTTCGTATTCTCTATCAATCGCTTGTTGTAGCGCTTCCAGATACTGTCGGGCAAATGCGACATCAACCGGGTCACCGATCGGATTGGCATTCGCCGTTCGGGAGTAGATTGCTTTTTCAAAATCCAATGCTTCCAATTTCTTTAAGGCATTTTCCAATCCACGGATCGAGTAATCTACCATTGTACCCGGGTAAAGTTGGTTGGGAGTCACGAGATCTGCTATGTAAGCAACTCGTTCTTTGGGAAGCAAAACGGTAGTCATGCCGACACCATGGCTGGGGCCCATGTAGTGGAGTTCTATCGTATGTTGCCCCAAATGGAGGGTCTTTAGAGTGCCGGTCCAGTATGCGTCTACCGGAGCGACCGATTTGTCTCCGTACATTTTTAACCACTCATGAGTGGAGACATGCGCCAGCGTCCTGGCACCCAAATCCCGGAATACCTTGCCACCACTTATGTGCTCGCGGTGATTGTGACTGTACAGTACATATTTGACCGGTTGGTCAGTCATACTTCGGATAACGCGCAACATACTCTTTGCGTGCTTATTGTTGATTGGGTCCACCACAATCGCCCCGGAATCAGTGATCACAAACATGGAATGTAAATTGTGATCTGACTGGAAAGCGTAAACTCCGTCTGAGACTTCCCAGGTTTTGTGCTGTCCCAAGACCGAAAAAGTTAGGAGTGAAAAAAAAGACAAGGCTGCAACTTTCAACAAATTTGAAAAATAATTCGAAGCTTTCATATTGCAATAATTTAATGTTGACTGAAGGCACCGGTATTGACTTGTAGCCTTTGCCGGTGAGTTTTGGAATAGACGATATATGAGTATTTTTGAACAATCGTTCAAGTATTTGGTAAAAAAATGATTTAATCCAGCACTGCCAGACTGAATTCGATCATGGCCGTCAATTTCATTGGGTCTTCATTGGTTCGTCGGGATATATTGAGCCCATGCCAAAGATTCATCAAGTAATCTGCCAGCAGGCTGGGATCCTTTTCTGGCGAGATCTGGCCCATTTCCTGACCTTTTTCAATCGCTTCTCTCAGCAAATCTTTCCATTTTTTCAATGCATGGCGCACCACTTCATTGATGTCCTTATCATCTACTTCAACCAGGGTATTGCCCAGGTGACAACCTCTTCCCGCATGGTTCCGATTTTCACTTTTGGTCATGCCCAAGAAGAGATTTCGAATCCCCAATTTGATATTTTCCGGTCCGTATATGATCCTGCGAGTTTCGTCTTCCATTTTACTCGACAAATGTTCAAACGAGCGAATAAACAAGCCTTTTT
This sequence comes from Saprospiraceae bacterium, assembly GCA_028284395.1. Taxonomy (GTDB): domain Bacteria; phylum Bacteroidota; class Bacteroidia; order Chitinophagales; family Saprospiraceae; genus JANQRV01. Next base: position 2,316 of record JANQRV010000091.1, on the reverse strand, counting down.
TACTACAAAAAGTATGATAAATGCTGCCCGGATTCAAGTTGATCTCCTTGGCCAGACTTCTGGCGTCTGATTTGGCATACCCATTTTTCCAAAAGAAATAGGCGGCTTTTTCCAAGACTTCTTCTTCGTTAAATAATTTCTTTCTGCCCGGCATTTTTGTACAGCTGTTCAAGTTTATACCTTTAGAAACGACGATAGTTGAATGATTGTTCAATAATGCCCCAATTTTCTTCGACCATCAAATTGACAGATCCTTAACAAAATATTAATTCGATTTTAATTAGCTGATAATCAATTATTTTATAGCCGTTCTTGAAAATTGCTCGGTTTTGCTATTTGATTTTTTTATCAAGAAGTCCGATCCTTGCAAAGTAGACAGACTTGTCTGTACTAAATATAATCGATGAATACGAGACAATTGATCATAGAAACGGCAGCAGATCTATTCTATCGGAAGGGATACAATCTGACGGGCATCAATGAAGTCATCGCAACGGCAGGCATTGCCAAGGCAACTTTGTACAGTCACTTTCGGTCTAAGGAAGATCTGTGTGTTGCTTATCTGGAACATCGGGATGAAGGACTAATGGAAGAGTTGCGGTCATTTTGTTTGGCCAAACCACAGGGAAAAGATCGTGTGATCGCCGTAATAGATTTTCTGCACGCCTTTTATCAAAACAAGGGCTTCAACGGTTGTTGGTGCCTTCGAACGATCGCCGAAGTGCCTCCCGAAAATATCAAAATACGCGAGAAGATTCGTTCGCAAAAGAAAGGCCTCTTGAATTTTATGAAGGATCTGGTTCGAGACAATCTTTTGCACAGAACCGACACAGAACAGGAGAGAATTGCAAATCAAACTTATCTACTTTATGAAGGAGCAATCACGGAGAGCTATTTATACGGTGAGGATTGGCCCATTACCGAAGCCAGAGAAATGGTAAAAGCAATTTGTCAGTAAAATTTTTTTTCACAAATAAGACAGACTTGTCTGTCTAAATCTTATCATAATGAAATCTTTTAAGAACAAAACAGCATTAGTGATCGGCGGTACCAGTGGAATTGGGAGAATTACTGCTGAACAATTATTGACTGCCGGAGCCCTGGTTCACATTGTCGGTCGCAGTCCGGAGAAGGTTGCAGATACTCCCCATTTAGAAAAACACCAGGTAGACATTACAGACCGAAGGAGTGTAGAACAATTCATTCAGAAAATTGCCCAAATGAACAACATTGATTTTCTGGTGAACGCCTCCGGGATATTTGGGCCGAAGCCGTTCCTGGATCATACCGTTGCTGATTATGATGCCTACATGGATTTAAACCGGGGCTTCTTCTTCATTACCCAGGCGGTTGCCCGGAAAATGAAGGACAATGGAGGAGGAGCGATTGTAAATGTCGGTTCGATGTGGGCTAAGCAGGCGATCAAGGCAACTCCTTCTTCTGCTTACTCGATGCAAAAAGCGGGACTTCATTCTTTGACTCAGCATTTGGCCATGGAATTGGCCGATTTTCGGATCCGGGTCAATGCGGTTTCGCCGGCGGTGGTAGATACCCCGGTCTACCACAGTGTATTTGGCAGCGAAACGGCCGCTCAGGAGGCGCTGGTAGGATTCCATAACTTTCACCCGATAGGAAGGAATGGGACTGCAGCGGATATCGCAAATGCAATTCTCTTTTTGTTGTCGGAGGAAGCTGGCTGGATTACCGGAACAATTATGGATACGGACGGAGGTGTCATGTCGGGTAGGAACTGATGGCGTACGTCCTGGGCATACCGAATACTCGTTGGGAATAGTGCCTACAGGCATTGCAAATCGATGATGGGCACTGTATCCTTTACAACATTTCATTAAGTAGGAATAGGAGCACTGAATCCCTGAGGTAAAACGGGTTTGTGATTGGGCAAAGAATTGGATACCTTTAGTGACGACAGGATCGCCTTCTGCTTCACTGCCAAATAAAGAAGAAGTCATGTTATCTCAATTCACTGGAACTCGTATTTCTACTTTACTATTTTTGTTACTTTTTTCCCAAAGAATGCATGCACAGGTTGTAACTACCATCAAGGGCCTTTTGTACACCGATGGAACGCCGGTCTCGATTGAAATTGCCGACGGAAAAATCGTTCAGATCGACCGTCTGAATTCGAATGAAGAAGTGATTCACCATTTCATTGCTCCCGGGTTAATCGACGTACAAATCAATGGTTATGCGGGAGTGGACTTTTCCGGTCCGGATCTTACCGTTGAAGCCGTGGAAGAAGCGACAAAGACCCTTTGGAAGGCGGGGGTGACCACCTATTTTCCCACGGTCATT
>JANQRV010000087.1 GCA_028284395.1 Saprospiraceae bacterium | reverse complement strand
TCACGGATGGGCGTAAATATTTGAAATGACTCTGCCTGCTCATCGTATATCATATCGCCGTTGTCTGAACGGCGGTGACACTTGTACAACGAGATGGTATTGTTGTGATGAGGGAAGCACTCAAACTCAGTAATGAGATTGGCCGGTTTCACGTCTAGGTAGTAATAGTCAACGTACCTGGCAACAATCGGGTTCCTTGGCTTGAATGTTTCAAAAGTTGCAGTCATATATTTAGTAATTTACGCTGTCTGTAGAACAGGTATAATCGAAGTTGTCTAAAGTTTTCTGGTTGGGCTACAAAACCGTCTTTCAAGCCCACTTTTCGTCAATTTTTAACAGCGTAACGTTGCTATGCAATGAAAAATTGACTGCAATAGGACTTAAAATTCGTGTTTTTCACCAGCAGCAGAAAACTTTAGACCACTTCATTTAAAACAATTTCAGATGACAATATCAAAAGAAATTCGATCATTGGTAAAAGAGGATGGGACGCTTACACTCAGCATCGAAGAATTTCCTGTTCCCACGCCCAAGGATCATGAAGTTGTCGTGCGGATCGAAGCCACTGCCGTCAACCCATCCGACGTTGCTGTACTACTGGGGCTTCCAAGTTTGGGAAACCCGAGTATCTTGGGAACCACCGCCCAACCAAAAAAACCGATTCGCTTGCCAGAACAAGTCATGCCTGCTTATCATGGGAGAATAGGCAAACCATTACCGGCCGGTAATGAAGGTGCGGGAGTGGTAGTTGCAGCCGGGAAGGACGTTGGCCATTTGATGGGCAAAGTGGTAGCGCTTTTTGGCATGAGTAGTTATGCCCAATATCGTTGTGTGCCGGCAGCGGCCGTCATGCAAATGAACTCGGGAACTTCTCCTTTGCAAGCTGCTGCCAGTTGTGTTAACCCTTTCACCGTCTTGAGTATGATTGAAACGATGCGCATGGAAAATCATTCGGCAATGATCAATACAGCTGCTGCTTCCAATTTGGGACAAATGCTGGTCAAAGCCTGCAAAGAGGACGGTATTCCGTTGATCAACGTTGTGCGCAAGGAGAGTCAGGTAAAATTGCTCGAATCGATTGGTGCAGACTACGTATGTAATTCCAGTTTGCCCAACTTTAAAGAACAATTGGTAGAAGCAATTGCCGACACCGGAGCCACTTTGGCTTTCGAATGTATTGGAGGAGGAGACATGACTCAGATCTTGCTGGAATCCATGGAAAAGGCTCTGTTGAGAAAAGCCACTACTTATAGTCGCTACGGCTCTACCACCCACAAACAGGTATATATTTATGGTGGCCTAAGTCCTAAACCGACGACCTTGAATAGAAACTATGGAATGGCCTGGGGCGTCGGAGGCTGGCTCGTGACACCCATTATTCAAAAGGTTGGAGGAGAAGGGTTCAACAAGATGAAAAAACGAATCGCGGAGGGGATCCATACCACCTTCAAAAGTGAGTTTTTCCGCGAAATTTCCCTGGAGGAAGCCATCCAGCCCGATATCATCTGCGCTTATGCCAAAGCAGCAAGTGGGGAGAAATATTACATTAACCCGATGCTTTAGCAAAAGCAGTACCCAGAGCCGACAAGGCTTTGCCTGCCAGTGCTATTCCAGGCAATAGTATCTGGCCGGCTACTTCCAAATGGGCACTAAATATCCAATAGATATTGGCTGGCCTCACTTAGCCGGGACCGAGTAGCCGCCATGATGTAGCGCCGCTGTTCAATCTGCTGTGGTATATCCCTGCGACAGAAATAGCTGTGGATGGCTCTGCGGGGTGCATCCGTGCGATTGGTGGTACCACCGTGCCAAACGTGGGAATTGAAGATCACCACCGTTCCGGCAGGGGCTTCCAGAATAATCTCATCGGGATGAGGAGCCCAGACATCCTCCAGTACATCGGAAGGTAGCTTTTCAATGGCATGTGTGCCCGGCACGAGGCGAGTGGCGCCGTTGGCTACAGAGAAGTCATCCAGTAACCAAATCGAATTGCAGACTTTGTAATCTCCTTTGGCCGTCGCCGAATCCGAATCCGCATGCAGTTTTTGCAAACCGTCGCCAGGTTTGGCGGCCCGATAGTTCAAAGCTGATAATTTGAAGGGATTTCCGATGACATGGGCCATGGCAGCCAAAACCCTGGGATGAGTATGAAAAATGTCAAACTCCGTACCCTTGTTGACCAAGTCAGCGAGTCGATCTGCACCCGCTTCTTTCGGATGACGAATGTATTCGGAGTCCATCAGTTCAGCACCGGCGTTTTCTCCTTCATCGGTAAGCAAACCGGAAATACGGGCGCGAATTTGTTCTAATTGCTCCTGGGACAACAATTGCCCCAAATTCAAATAACCATTGGTGTCTAAGAACTCCTTTTCGGATGCACTTAACGTATCTTCCCGGACACCGAGATCAAATAGCACTTGTTTCATATTAATAGTTTTATTTGGAACTATGGTTGCTGCTATGGCTACTATTGCTACTATTGCTACTATTGCTACTATGGCTGCTATGGTTGCTATTGCTGCTATAGCTACTATTGCTGCTGTTGCTTCTATAGCTGCCACACTAACCATAGTAACCATAGTAGCTACAGAAGCTACAGAAGCCATAGCAGCCACAGTAACCACAGAAGCCATAGTAACCATAGTAGCCACAGCAACCAAAGTATAGACGACGATCCATATAGTAGCCCTGACATTGAAGTAGTTTCCGTTGACTTGAATCTTTTTATTAGCAGGGCAAAATTGACGGGCAATAGCGAAAATGGTGTATATTCCAGCTAGAATTTCCGCTTCCGACATAAAAGGGAGCGACACTCACTAAAATCTTACACCACAATGGCAGACGAAAAGATCATTCAAAACAAAGAATTGAATATATGGGAGGCATTGATCCCCGTCATCGTTTTGATGGGAATGTTGGCTTTCAATGTATATGTTTTTGGCGATGATGCCCTCAGTGGCTCCAATCAATTCATTCTATTGTTGGGGGCTGCGGTGGCTGCTATTGTTGGTTTTATGAACAAGGTTTCTTACAAAGAAATGTTAGACGAGGTCAGCAATAATTTTAAATCGACAACCGGTGCCATTTTGATCCTCCTGATGGTGGGAGCATTGGCGGGTACTTGGTTGGCCAGCGGCATCATTCCAGCGATGATCTATTATGGTTTACAAATTCTGAATCCGACGATCTTTTTGCCTGCCACGGTCATTATCTGTGCCATTATTTCCATTGCAACGGGTAGCTCGTGGACCACTTCTGCTACCGTCGGAATTGCTCTGATCGGGATTGGCAAGGCTATTGGCCTGCCACTTGGTATGGTGGCCGGTGCCGTCATTTCCGGGGCCTATTTTGGAGATAAGATGTCTCCACTTTCCGATACGACTAATCTGGCACCGGCGATGGCCGGGGCAGAGTTGTTTTCCCATATTCGATACATGGCTTTTACCACTATTCCGAGCATTTCGATAGCATTGGTCGTTTTCATTATTCTTGGCCTAACCAGGGATGTGTCAGGGGGGACGGATACTGCAGCATTGTTGGGCTCCATTGATGAAGCTTTCAACATCAACGGATGGCTTTTCCTGGTACCCGTAACGGTCATTTTACTGATTGTTCGTAAAACAAGACCAATGATCGCGCTATTGGCAGGTACGCTTCTGGGAGGCATTTTTGCCGTCATTTTTCAACCGGACGTCATTGTGCAGATGGCCGGTGCAGATAAATTGACCTTTCTCTCTGCCTATCAGGGAGTCATGAATTCCATTACGGTCGATACCTCCGTCGCCACCAGTAATGAAGCATTGAACGATTTGTTCTCCTCGGGCGGTATGTCCGGCATGATGGGGACCATTTGGTTGGTCATGTGCGCATTGGTTTTTGGTGGGGTGATGGATGCCATCGGAGCTTTGGCCAGGATTAGTAGTGCCTTGCTTAATCTGGCTAATTCCGTTTTCGGATTGTTCGCAAGTACGGTAGCGAGTTGTCTCGCCGTCAACATTACGGCTTCGGATCAATACTTGTCCATTGTCGTTCCCGGCAAAATGTTTGCCAAAGCTTTTGAAGAGAAAGGCTTGGCTCCGGAAAATCTCAGTCGAACCCTGGAGGATTCCGGAACGGTTACTTCCGTACTCATTCCCTGGAATACATGTGGCGCCTACCAGGCCGGCGTACTGGGCGTCTCCGTCTTTGATTATTTTGCCTATGCGGTGTTCAACTATGTCAGCCCATTTATGACCTTACTTTTCGCTGCTCTTCATATCAAGATCAAATCTCTGAATAGGACTAGTGCTTAAATTAATGATGGCGCATCATTCTCACCCCGGTAAGTCGTAGCGAAAATGCGCTCGAATTACCTTTTTAAATGCGACATCAGCATCGGAAAATGCTCGGAACTTCAACGACTGTTCGCATTTGAACGATCATTGTACGCATGTGAACATTCTTTTTGTCAGAATGAACGGGTTTTTTTATCAAGTGATTGTTAGTCAGTTGTTTAAATTTGTTGGCCCAAAACTTGTCTTACCCTCAGTAGCAATGAATAAGAAATAACCCGTTACGGGTTAAAGATCGATTTGATTTTGAGATGTAAGGAGTAGCCAACCGTTTGAATGCGTCCACCATGCACCAAGAAATTACTGGCTACTCCTCTTTTTATCATTTTCGGCATATTTTTTGCTCTTTCTTGTACAACCGTTATTGATAAAACCAACGACCTCGCCATAGCAAGTAATCATTCCGCAAACTTCTTTGAACAGCCCTAATAGCAGGGAATCATATTAACTTCCAAGTTCATTTGATTGGATCACCTGCTTGCCATTTGTTGAATTTTAAATGTTCTGCTGATGCGTAAGTTGTTTGTACTAGTTCTGACTTTCTCTTCTTCCATCTTTTTCCATCGTTCGTTGTTGGCGCAGGACCGGGATGTAGCTTCCAGTAATGTCTCGATTGGAATTCCCGAAATTGCTCTGTTGGACGTAGAGCCTCTGGGTACCAACGCGGTTGCCTTGAGACCTAAAGGCCCGGCCGAAGCGGGTAACTTTCTGGATTTTTCGGATGCTGTCGACGAAAGTCTCTGGATCAATTATTCGTCGGTCATCGGATCAACCAGCGAACCGTCGAGGAAAGTAACCGTTTCTATATCCAGTGGCTACGTGCCGGAAGGGATGGAACTCTACGTAGCCGCCTCAGATGCGGTTAGCGGCAAGGGAACACTGGGAATACCAGTCGGTAAAGTGAGGTTGACCGAATCTCCCATCGAATTAATCACCGATATCGGTAGTTGTTATACAGAAGATGGCAAAAACCACGGCCATCAACTCAGTTACTCTCTGGAATTGAGAGACGAGGATGCCTACATTGCGGAGTTGGATTTTGATGAGCAAAGTTCATTGGTCATCACTTATACTTTATCGGATAATTAGAAATGATGCTTCGATGACCGCCAAGATCATCGAAGCATCAAGGTCGCTCGCAAGCGGCTGCAGCATTACAGCCTCATTCCAACGGATCTTCCACGCGCCCGGCAAATACCAACGTCTGTGTTGGTCTGTGTACCAATAGAGTCAGGAAAGGACGATCCAGGTCAATGGAAGGAGGCAGAGACGTCGCCCCAAATCCAACGGCGGTTACAGCAGCTCCTTCCACTCCTTTTTCATCCAATTTAAAAAAGGTCTTGTGTTTTACTCTGCTGATGTAGATATTGCCGACCGGAGACGATCCCAGTTTGGTAAAATCGGATCGATTCGGGTCGAACGCAATGTCCATTCCCATCTTTTTCAGCGCATCTCCCAGAGAAACATCGTAATTAAGTTCAAATTTTGGTAACCGCAGGAAGATTCTTCCGATGCGGGTTTCCTCGTCAAAAATCTTCTGTACATCTTCATACGAATGTTCGCCGACCCATTGCTCTACGGATTGGCCGGCATCAGGTCGGACAAACCAAACGGAATAAGTACTATCGGCAAACTGGCATTCCACTGCAGAATAGTCCTTTGCGATATGATAAGAAAAACCGCCGTCCTGAAACAGCATCGGCACATCGATGGTGGTGTCATTTCCTTTGGTAAATGCAGCATCCCTGGTCTGGTCAGGGTCAAATGGTTGCAGCCAATCACCAATGAAATAAAGTGCATTCACCAGAAATAGGATTTCTTCCTCTTTGATTTCTTCCAGAATCTTTTCGATTCGTCCGCCCGTTTTTTCTTCAACCCAACTGTTGATGGCGGTCAAGGCAGCCTCGGGGTTTTGCCGGAAATCTTCGGTGACGAGCTCCGCATCATAAAAAGTTTTCATCTGGGACAAGAAATCCTGAGAAGGTATCATCCGGTTTTCATCCCAAAAAGCGGCGTTTGCTGAAGACAGTTGCGTACCATCCTTTTGCTTACTCAAGAGTTGGATCAATGTCGAGAAAGCAGCATTTAACATCGCCGGCGAAATTTCATTTAAAGCGAGCACCTGCTCCATTTGAGTTTTGGTTTCACGGTCGGCGCCATTGTAAGCCATGTAGATGGCTGCAGCTACACTGAGTGGTGAAATCATCACATTTTTCCCGGGATCTTCCTCCTGTAGTGTTTCCTGGAACAATGCCCAGCTAAAGGAGGACAAAGAGGGCTGAATGACTGCAGGGTCAAGCGTCGTAATTACTCCCGAAGTATCGGTACCGATGGGATCATCATCAGAAATGATCACGGGGTCGATCCCGCTGCAATTCAATAGCGTACCCGTCATTGCCAATGCTAGAAAAATCTTTGTATTCATGGTCTTTTTTTTCTCGATAGACATCACTCTGCTAACGATTGGTTGGGTCGGAGTAGTATAATTATTCGCTGCGCAGACTTTTGACCGGGTCGGTCATGGCAACCCGAATGGACTGGATGCTGACCGTCAGAAAGGCCGACAAACCCGTGATCAATCCCGCCAGCGCAAAAAACCACCACTGGATGCGGATCCGATAAGCAAATCCTTGCAACCACTCCTGGGTAAAATACCAGCCTATTGGACCGGCAATGACCAAGGCAATACCAACCAGTTTGAGAAAATCCTTAGACATCAGAGCCATGATGCCAACAACCGAAGCACCCAAGACCTTTCTGATGCCAATTTCTTTGGTTCTCATTTCTGCGGCGTAGGAGGCGAGACCCAATAAACCAAATAATGCAATGAAAAGGGCCAGGCCAAAGAAGACGACAAACAATTGTCCCATTTGTTGCTCTTTTCGGTATTGAGCGGCCAATCTTGCATTTAGAAAATGGTATTCCAAGAAAGAATTTGGAAAGTGACGATCCCACATCCGTTGCACATTTTGCAGTCCATCGCCGAGGTCTTCTGGAGTCAAACCAACCGTTATTTGAGAAAACCGTCCGGCATCAGAGCTGATGACCAGGGGTTCGACCCTACTTTTGAGAGAGTTAAAGTGAAAGTTAGCTATGACCCCTCGGATCGTTCCGGATTGGCCGCCTACCGAAAAAGGACGGCCAATGGCAGCTTCCGGGTTTTTCCAACCGAAAGTTGTAATGGCTGCCTCATTGACGATGAATTCCGTCGTAGAATCAGCGGGACTCTGAGGCGAAAGCCCCTGTCCGGCCCGGAGCGTCAATCGGTATAAATCAAAGAATTCCGGACTGACCTTTAGTTCAGCAACCTGATGACTGGTTTGAAGACCTCGTTCGTTGGTGGTCTGTGCCGTCGCATTGTCCTGATGACCTACGGGGGTGCTATTGGAAGTGGCAACGCCTGTAACCGTGCTTTCAGCGAGTAATTCATTGCGAAACCCCACAAAGTTATCCCTTACTTCCTGACTTCCGTTGACTTTGAGCAACACCTTGGCCGAAGTAGCAAAACCAAGGTTCTTGTTTTGTATGTACCGCATTTGAAGTTGAATGACCACTAAGCCGATGACCATTGCCGTACAGATCGTAAATTGAATAATGACCAAGCCTTTTCGGAGTAAGGGATTGAATTGGCCGGGTGTCTTTCGGTTGGTTGTCGAACCAAGCCGCGAAATATATAGGGCGGGATAGAACCCCGAAGCAAGTCCCAGTAAAATAGCCGTAACGGTCAGCACCCACCAAATATTGAGGGATGGAATTTCCATCAAATTAAAGCCTGCCAATAGATTAAATAGTGGCTTAGCCAATTCGATGAATAGAAAGGAAACGAGCAGTGCACAAAGGGATACCAGCACCGCTTCCAGTACAACTTGTGTCATCAGGTGAAGCTGACCTGCTCCCAGTACTTTTCGAAGCCCGATCTCCTCTATCCGTCCCAGGGAGTGAGCAGTCGACAAATTGATGTAATTGATCGCTGCCATCAAAAGAATTAGCCACCCAATCGACGAAAATAAGTAGACGTACCGGGCATCTCCATTCTGGCTTATTTCAGATCTCATTGCAGATTTGAGATGGATGTCCCCAATGGGTTGTAAAGATAGTTGGGCAATTGAGTTCTGGTCCGAATGACTTGGATCCAATCGTTGTTTGACAAAAGTCGTAAGTTTTTCCGCCACGGCTGCTGGCCTTACTCCGTCGCGGAGTAAAGCATAAGAATAGAGATCGTTGCCTTGC